>JAICVV010000344.1 GCA_025935155.1 Alphaproteobacteria bacterium | reverse complement strand
GTGTTCCCCAGCAAGACGGATACCTTCGGTCTTGTGATACTGGAGGCGCTGGCCTGCGGCGTTCCCGTAGCCGCGTATCCGGTGCCGGGGCCGCTGGACGTCATCGGCTCAGCGCCTGTGGGCGTTCTCGACAACGATCTGGCGGTTGCGTGTCAGAGCGCGCTTGGCCTCTCGCGCGAGGCTTGCCGGAACTATGCGCTCTCGCGCTCGTGGCGCGCCTGTACCGAGCAGTTTCTGTCGAACCTGCCCGGCTAGTGCTGGCCGAAAAGCGCGGCCATGCTAGGTTGCCAGCGGTTCGTCGATTGCTTCCGTGATGATCGCCACTCCTGCCGGTCTCCGCAGCCGCTGGCTCGCGCCTGCCGAATTTCTGTTTCTTACCGGAATCATTCTCGTCTGGGCGGCCTTCGTCGTGTTCCTGGGCAAGGACATGTCCTGGGATTTCCGCAATTACCATTGGTACATCCCTTACGCGTTTCTGCACGGCCGCATAGGTTTCGATGTTTCGGTGGCCCATCAGGCGACCTACTACAATCCGTTCCTCGACATTCCGTTCTACGTGCTCGCGATACACACGCCCTCGTGGTTTGCACTCGGCGTGCTCGGGGCCGTGCAAGGCGCCAATATCGTTCCGCTCTATCTGATCTCGCGGTCGATGCTGCGCATGCGGTGGCGGAGGGCGATGGCGGCATTGCTCGCCTGTGTGTGCGCCACGGGAAGCCTGACCGTTGGGCTGGCGGGCACCACTTATTACGACAATGTTCTGAGTCTCCTTGTGCTTGGCGGGCTGGCCGTGATCGTCTGCAATCGCGAGAAGCTGCGCGACGGTCCGCTGGCCGATGCATTGCTGGTCAGCGGTATCGCGGGGTTTGCGGTCGGCGCGGCGGCAGGGTTGAAACTGCCGGAAGGGCTTTACGCCTTCGGATTTGCGGCAGCGCTTGCGGTATTGCCGGGCAGCCTGAAACGCCGCGGCGCCCGGCTTCTTGCAGGCGCGGTTGGCGGCCTCGCCGGTGTGGTGTTGTTCGCGGGCTTCTGGTTCGTGAAAATGTATAGGGAGACGGGTAATCCGTTCTTCCCTTATTTTAACCAGCTCTTTCATTCGCCGTTGGCACTGCAAGCCTCGTATCGCGACACGCGGTTCATTCCGCACCGCTGGCCGAAGCGCTTGCTGCTGCCAATCCTGTTTTCGCTGCATTGGCAGGTCGCAAATGATCTCCCGTTCCAGGACATCCGCGTCGGCTTGACGTACATCATCGGCATCCTGACCGCGCCACTCGCATTCTTGCGGCGGAAAGACACCTTCGTCGATGCCACGGCCGTGGGCGCGCTATTTGCTTTTGCAGGCGTCTCCTACGCCGTCTGGGTGTTTGCGTTCGGCATCTATCGCTACATTCTTACGCTGGAGATGCTGGCACCCATCCTGATCGTAGGTGCCATGGGCCTTTGGCCCATCGGAAAGTATCTGCAAGGAGCCGCCGTTGCTCTTGCGGCCCTCGCCATCGGATCGACAACCCGTTACCACATTCTGGATCGGGCGCCGCTCGGCGATCCCTACATTCAGGTATCGTTTCCGGCCATTAACGATCCTCGCCATAGTATGATTCTGATGACTGGCGAGGCGCCGATGGGTTATCTGGTGCCGGAGCTGCCGCCGCAAATTCCGGTATTGCGAATCGACGGCTGGATGATTCAACCTGAGGACGGTTCGAAACTAACGGCCGAGACACGCAAGCGGGTAGAGTCTTTCAGCGGCGATCTTTACATCATCGCCAATGAATATGAGGTTGGGCGGGCCGGAGACGCGCTCGCCGATTACGGGTTGGGGATGCGATGGACGGAATGCAAGCTGTTCGCGACGAATCTCGGCGGCCCTTACCGGTTCTGCCCGCTGAAGCGCCTTCCGTCGAAGCGCAGCTGAACGAGATGCCGGTGCGGATCGCGGTGCTCGTTCCCTGCTACAACGAGGAAGCGACAATTGGCAGAGTGGTAGGCGACTTCCGCGCGGCGCTCCCAGGCGCCGAAATTTACGTCTATGACAACAATTCAAGGGATCGCACCGTCGATGTGGCGCGCGAAGCGGGCGCTATCGTGCGAACCGAGCCGCGCCAGGGCAAAGGCAATGTCGTGCGCCGCATGTTCGCGGACATCGAGGCCGACATCTACATCCTGACAGATGGGGATGACACTTACGATGCCGGAGCCGCCCCGCAATTGGCTGAAGTGCTGGTGCGCGAGGGACTCGATGTTGTTTCCGGGCGGCGCATTGCCGTGGCGCAGACCGCGTATCGCGCAGGTCATGTGCTCGGCAACCGGATGCTGACCGGACTCACGGCGACGATGTTCCGCGTCAAGCTCGCCGATCTTCTCACCGGCTATCGCGTGATGTCACGCCGCTTTGTGAAGTCGTTCCCGTTCACCGCGGAAGGCTTCGGCATTGAGACGGAGCTGACCGTTCACGCGGTGCGGTTGCTTATGCCGACGAAGGAAATCGATACGCGCTACAAGGAACGCCCTGAGGGTTCGGTAAGCAAATTGAATACATGGGGCGACGGCTTTCGAATCCTGTTTACCATCGCACTTCTGGTGCGCGAAGAGCGGCCGCTGATTTTCTTCTCCGGCATTTTCGTGCTGCTGGC
>JAICVV010000394.1 GCA_025935155.1 Alphaproteobacteria bacterium | reverse complement strand
TTGCGCAGCAGCGGATCGAGCGAGCGGATCAGCCGCCAGTTGGCTGTCACATTCACGTCGATAGATTTCTGCCAGGTCTTGGGATCGAGATGCGCCAGCGGCGTGAGCACACCCAATTCGCCGGCGTTGCCCAGAAGGCCATCGAGCTTGCCCCAACGCTCGTAGATCGTGGCGCCCAGTTGGTCGATACCATCGAACTTGGTGAGGTCGAGCGGCACGAGCGTGGCGCTGCCGCCTGCTTTGCGGATTTCATCGTCGGTTTCTTCGAGGCCGCCGACCGTGCGCGCGACAAGGATCGCATGCGTGCCGTTCTTCGCCAGCTCGATGGCAGCGGCGCGGCCGATGCCGCGCGAAGCCCCCGTCACCAGCACAAGACGCTCGCCGCTCATGACGCAGTTCCGTAGCAGTAGGACATCGCCTGCAACTGAAAACGCGCCACGCACCGAATTGTATGCGCCATTTTGCCTTCCACATCCTCAACGAGCGCCAGCAGCTTCAGAAAGTGCATGCGGTTGGCATGCGTGATGGTTTCGAAGGCGGTTTCGAAATTCGAATATCCCGCGTTCTGCATCAGCATGTGGAAAATGTGCTTGCTTGCGCGCGGGTGGCGTTTGTTGCCGATCATGAGAAATTCCAGTTGCGCGATGCCTTGCGTCTGCGAAACATGGGGAAACCAGACTTCTTGCGTTGGATCAAGAGCACCCAAATCCCGCCCGATCTGCGCCGGGCGGCCGCCGACTTTCCCCTGTATCGCGATGCTGAAGGCCTGTGGCTGATCGGCGGCGAAGCCCCACGTCATGAACATGCCATGGGCATCGAAATTGGCGTATTTGAGCAGAACCTCTCCGGAAAAGGTTCCGTGGATTGCGACGCCAGCGCCGGTGGCGATGGGAGGACCGGCACCGTGGTTGGCCAACTCGATGAAGGCCATGAAGACCTTGCGGCCCTTGTACCGGACCGGACGCGAGGCCACGAATAATTCGCCGATCAACCCGTTCGACGGTTCTGCGAACCAGGGGCCGCAATGGAACTCGGTGCCGAGCGCGTGCCGCAACTCCGGCGGGAGTTGCTGCGCCTGCTCGACAATCTGTTCCAAGTGCTGCCGGCCACCTCCGCCCCAGGACACTGTATTCTGGTACTCCTCAAGAAAGGTCCGCTCGCGCGTGCCGAGCGGTGCGGCAGGCGCAACGCGAAAAGCGCCGTCAGGAAATTCGGCCCAGGCGGAATCGGCCAGCAGATTTTCCGGAATGCGGATCGCGACGGGCTTTGCCGGGTCCACGGGAAAGAGGCCGCGCCCATGCGCGCCTTCCCGCAGGCAGATATTCTCCGCAATCCCGCCAAGCGCGCGGAACTCGGTCAGCAAGTCTTGCCAAAGAGAGTCGTTCATGCCGGATGAACGTTAGCGTAACCTGGAAGCCTCATCCAATGTCGGGAAAAGAGAAACATCGCTTGCGCATCGGCACGGTTCTCTGCGTTGCCCTGTTCGCCTTGCCGCCACTCCGTTTCACGAGCGCGGCGGCAGAAACTCCGGCGTTGTTGCGCGAACATCTGGTTGGCATTGGTAGTGGCCGGCGCATGAACATCGTCTGCCGCGGCCACGGCTCGCCGACGGTGGTGTTCGAGTATGGCCTGGGCGGCAATCTACTGAACTGGGAGAAGGTCGCCGGTCCGGTTTCGGAATTAACGACCGCCTGCTTCTATGATCGTGCGGGCTATGGCGACAGCGACGCATCACCGCGCGCCATCACGGCCGAAAATGTGACAGACGATCTCTATTGGCTGCTGGAAAAAGCGTGCGTGCAGAAGCCGTTTGTGCTGGTTGGCCATTCGCTCGGCGGGTTGTATGCAACTTTGTACGCGGACCGCTTCCCTTCGCAGGTCGCGGGCCTCGTGCTGATCGAGCCCGCCTTCGCCGGACAGGATCTGGACGAAACGCCGGAAGAGAAAGCCCGCGCCGCGGCGATCTACGCGCAATCGCAGGCGGACATCACGCGTTGCGCAGAGTTGGCGCACGAAGCGAAACTGTCCGCAAACAATTCCGCCGGTTGCTTCTCTCTTCCCGCCGGCACAACACAGGCCGGAAGAAGATATCTCCTCCGGCAATTTGCGAAGCCGCAGCGATGGGATGCCATGCTGTCGGAATCGAACAATCTGCATGCCGCCGGCGCCCTCAGCGAAGACGAACTGGAAGAGCGGCGCGCCGCACGCTCCTTCGGAGAGAAGCCGGTCATCGTGCTGACGGCAAGC
>JAICVV010000171.1 GCA_025935155.1 Alphaproteobacteria bacterium | reverse complement strand
ATCTATCGTGTGTGCAAGGTCCGCCAGTGGGCGAGCGCATCGATGACTATGCCGTTCGCCCTGCAACGCCGGCCGATGCGGAAGCCGCCAACGCGCTTTGCCGCCGCGTGCACGGGCACGATCGCGCCGCAGAAGTGGCGATGGCATTCGCAAACGGCGCGCCGGCGATGGTGGTTGGGCGGCAGGGCCGTCTCACGGGCTATACCACCAACGTCGCCTTCTTCGGCCACACAGTCGCCGAAACCACCGACGATGTGAAAGCGCTGATCGGCGCGGCGGAAATGTTCGCGGGCCCGGGCTTCCTTGTCCCATCCCACAACGGCGAGTTGTTGCGCTGGTGCCTGGCGCGCGGGCTTCGCATCACCCAGTCGATGACCTTGATGACCATCGGCCTTTACAACGAACCCGCCGGCGCCTGGCTGCCATCGGTCCTGTATTGAGTGGAAGTTTCACTGCCGATGCGCTACTCCGATCCGGAAACAGACATTGAGCGGGCAATGGAAGTTACCACACGGTCCCAGCGCGCCCGCTCGCGGATTGGATATTCGCCGCGCACGGTGATTTGCAGTCCGTCGCGCAACAGCGACTTCTGATAGACGATGTGGTCGCCGGTTTCGCAAGACACGGCAACAAGCGTGGGCTTGACCACGCGATAGTCCGGTTTGCCGGGACAAATCCGCTGCGCTTCGGCCGCAACTTGCCGCGCAGAGCGGCCGGCCAGCGGCGCGGCAAACACCCGAAAACCGGCGTTGCCGGAAGCGGCCGTGAACGCCTGGCCGCCGCCGCTGCTTCCGACTGGCTTCAACAGCGACGCGGGGTAGCGGATGGAATAGCCAAGCCTGTCATTTGTATAGACCGTATCTGCGTGCGCCGCGGCGGCGGTCGAGATTGCGGCCAGCAAGAAAATCATCCGGATCATCGCGGCCTCTTCCAGCAGAACACGGCAACACCTTGCCTGTTTCGCAAACGCGCGAAAGCGCCGGAAGAGCGCATCAAAGACTTCCGTCTTATCGATTGATGGCCGCCACGGCGGCGTATCCGCCGCTTCCCTCCGGGCGCAATGAACGGTTAAAACACGAGCCATGTCCGCTGTTCCACAAGCTGCTCCGTCCGCCCGCGAATGCGGCGAATGCAGCCTGTGCTGCAAGCTCATGGGCATCGCCACCATCGACAAACCGGCGGGCAAGTGGTGTCCGCACTGCAAGGCGGACCGCGGCTGCGCCATCTATGGAGATCGGCCGCAGGAGTGCCGCAATTTCGTCTGCGGCTGGCTGCGCGGGCCGCAGCTGGATGAGCGCTGGAAGCCATCGTTCTGCAAATTCGTGCTGGCGAACGACGATGACAACACGCACATGAAAATCGTCGTCGATCCAGCGCGGCCCGACGCCTGGAAGAAGGAGCCGTATTACTCGCGCTTCAAGGCGTGGGCGCAGTCCGGCCCGGATCAGGGCATGAAGCTCATGGTGGCCATCGGCAAGCGCGCCATCGTGATTTTGCCCGATCGCGATGTGGACCTGGGCATCATGGGCGACGATGACCGCGTGGTGACGGTCCGCACCGAAACGCCGTTCGGCTACCGCTTCGATGCCCTGAAGGTACACAAGGACGATCCGCGGGTCGGCGGCCCGGAAGCCTAGCAGCCTGACTGCGCCGGCAGCTTTACCTTCCGCCGCCGCTCCATGCTGTGAAGGCGAGGAACAGCATGTTCTGTTCGCCCGATTCTCCGAGTGGCGCCACGAACATTTCCGTCGTCAGCCACGTCTTCGCCTGGAATTGAATGCCGGTGGTGACGCGCACCGGCGCCACTTTCTCGCGCACCGCATCGAACACGCGGCGCCATCGCATTTCGATCTCGGGCGGCAGAAATTCATGGATAAAACGTCCGGTCATGCAACCAAACACTTTCTCCCAATCGCTGCCGGCCCGGCGGATGAAATATTCCACGTGCGGCGCGGAATCGCGGCGGACTTCGATCAGTCCGATGTTCTGCGTGAAATTGCGCATGGCAGCGGGATTGAGATCGGCGCGCGATGGCATGGCGCGCCCGTCGAGTCGCGAATGCCAGTACGTGCTGGCGAGTCTGGTGGCCTCGCGGGCGAAATGCAGCTCCCAGTCGAACTGCAGCGGCTGCGTTTGCGCGCGGGTGATTCTGCCGCCGGTAGCGCCTGACATGGACTCACCCTACCACCACTTGAGCGTGGGGCACACTGCTCCGCTGGCTAAACCAGTCGAACACGATGCTCCAGATTTTAACGAACGGCGCAGGTGATCTATATAGCGCTTCGTCACCGCAAGGCACGCCACAGATGATGGCCTTTTCCGGTTCCTGCTCCTGCGGGGCGGTGAAATTCCGCCTCACCGCCGCGCCGATGTTCGTGCACTGCTGTCACTGCACCGATTGCCAGCGGCAGACAGGCTCGGCCTTCGTGCTGAACGCCCTGATCGAAGCCGATCGCGTCAAGCTGCTGCAAGGCGGCACGCGCAGCTACCCGCAGCCCACCGAATCTGGACGGCCGCATGTGATTCAGCGCTGCTTTGACTGTGGCACCGCCCTGTGGAGCAACTACGGCGGTCGCGAGCAGGTGCGGTTCGTGCGCATAGGCACGCTGGATGAAGCGCGCGCGTTGCCGCCGGACGTGCACATCTACACGCGTTCGAAGCAGCCCTGGGTGCAGCTGACCGGCGCGGGCGTGGGCGCCACAACCGGCAAGCCGGCAAAAGTATGCCAGGAATACTACGACATCGCCGCGCTGTGGCCGCAGGAAAGCCTGGCGCGGCGAGCGGCAGTCTTCCGGTAAGGCTCGCGAAAGGGCCATCATTGAAGTTTTACGCCGCACACCTTATATACGGCGCCACGTGGTTCTTACGTCCCGTCAGGCGAAGCGCTTAACGTTGATCCGACCCGCTTCACTGCGAGCCTGACCAGCCGAAACCTTCCGAAAAACTGATGTCTTCGTTTTCCACGTCCGCGTGCGGCGGTGGTCGCCGGCGCGGAACCTCGATGATCCAAAGGAAAAAGATGACCATCGGTACTGTTAAATTCTTCAACACAACCAAAGGCTTCGGCTTCATTTCGCCGGAAGGCGGCGGCAAGGACGTGTTCGTCCATGTCTCCGCGCTGGAAGCGGCCGGCATGCGGTCCTTAAGCGAAGGGCAGAAGGTGTCGTTCGACATCCAGCCTGACGCGAGGGGCGCCAAGGCGGCCAACCTGAAGGCCGTCTGACGACGGATGGGGGCGGCGGGCTATCCGCCGCCCTTTTTCATTTACGCACGGAGGAGCGCCATGGCCGATACAAGATCCGGTACCGAAAAGAGTGCGGCCCGCGCCCGCGCGCAGAATCATTTTGCCGCCTCGGAGCAGCGCGAAACAGCAGTTCGCCAGATGATCGAGAACGAGCGCGCTGCCATCGCCGCGCGGACAGACAGATTGCGCAAGCTCAGGCTTGCGAAGGAAGAAGCCGATCGCCTCGCGGCCGCGAGCGCGCCGGCCCCGGCAAAGCCCGCGCCCAAGGCGCGCGCGCGCAAACGCGCGACCAGGATTTCGTAGCGCCGCACAGCCGTTTCCGTCCCGCACACTGTCGGGCTCGCTTCACCTCCTGTTGCGGAATGCGGGAACGCGGGACGGTGTGGACGAATTAGCAATGCCCAAACTGTTCTGGGTCGGGCTTGCCGTCTTCGCGCTCTTTCCTGGCTCCGCCGCTATTACTTCTTCACCTGAAACACCGTTCCGTCGGAACCCAGTTGGGTGGTGCCGCAAAGCAGCTTGTCCGGACTGGCGAGGAGGTTGGCGGTGGGTGCTCCGCCGTCGCCGGTGAACGCGTTCAGCACCGATAGCCCGCGTTTGGCTGAAAGCCTGAACACGGTGCCCTGGCCGCCGGCGCCGCCGGCCAGTGTCGTTCCATAGAGATTGCCTCTCTTGTCGCGCAGCACCCCCGCCGCAGGGTGGGCCCCGTCGTTGCCGCCGGTGAAATTGTAGAGAATGGTTTCGGTGCCATCGGGTGCTACTTTGAAAACAATGCCGCAGCCAACGCCATTGCAGGCGGTTGTGCTGCCGCCGGCCTCCGTGGTGCCGTACAGATTGCCGTCCTTGTCCTCGCTGAGACTGGCAACCGGCGACCAGCCATCGTCGCCGCCATTGAAGGCGTACAGCGTCTTTTCGGTACCATCGGCAGCGATTTCGAACACCGTTCCGCAGCCAGGCGAGGCACCCTGATTGCAGGCGGATGTGTTGCCGCCATAAGCCGTTGTGCCGAACAGATTGCCTGCCTTGTCGATGATAAGCCCCGCCAGCGGGTTTGCGCCGTCGCTGCCGCCGGAGAAAGCGTACAACACCGTTTCATGGCCCTTGCGGTCGATCCGGAACACCGTGCCGCAACCGCCGAATTGAACGATGCATTGCGTGCCGCCGCCGCCATCGGACGTTGTGCCGTAGAGATTGCCTTTCTTGTCGGCCACAACCCCTGCCATCGGATAGGCGCCGTCGCTCCCGCCGCCGAAGGCGTACACAACCTTCTCTTTGCCGGCCGCGCTGACACGGAAGAGCGTGCCGCAGCCGTAATCGATACCGCCGCAGCCATCGCTGCCGCCCGTTGCTGTGGTGCCGTAGAGATTGCCATTCGCGTCCGCGATCAGGCTGCCATAAGGGCCGCTGCCGTCATTCTCCGCGGTAAAGGCATGCAGCACGGTTTCCGTGCCGTCCGGCGCGACTTTGAAAACCGCGCCGCATCCATAGAGCCGGCATGTGGCGCCGCCGGCGCTGGTGGTGCCGTAGAGATTGCCCGCAACATCGGAAATCAGACCCGCGTTCGGCCAGCGTCCATCGCTGCAATTCTGTTTCGAACAAAAACGATAGAGCACGGAAAAATCGGTGGCGTATGCAGCACCGATGGGCGCCGTCGCACCGAATATCACGGCAGACGCAAGCAACGCATTACGCAAACCGGGTGCGGCCATTTTTGAATCTCCGATGTGAAAACGGCGTGAGCGTAAATGCAATCCGCTCCTCGACGCAAACCAGACCGGCTTCATGCTTGCGTTAGTTGATCTTCCGCCTGCGCGCGTATGCGGCACAGAAATTTTGCTCATCGATATTGCCGGTCAAGCGAAAGGGTGGGCGCGACCGGCTGGATGATTGAGAGGGCCCGCCGGTCTAACCCCCACGCAGCAGCATCGATCTGGGGGGCCAGTGAAATGCTGCTGTCCTTACTGGGAGGAGAAGTAGGGCGTATCTTTGCAGCGTAAAGCAAGCCATGTCACGGAGTAGTGT
>JAICVV010000052.1 GCA_025935155.1 Alphaproteobacteria bacterium | reverse complement strand
CCTGCCGCCCTCGGCCTTTTTGTCATGCCGCATGTATTCAATGAGCGTGTCTGCGTCGGGGCGCGTGCTGCCCAATTCGTCTATGCGCGTGCGCAGCCCCGCCCGCTGCAGATGGCGAATGAGCCGTTCGGTATTTTCGCGTGCGGAATTTCCCAGCCGCTCCGATAACCGGAACGCGAGCACCATGCCGATGGCCACTGCCTCGCCATGCAGCAGCGCGCCGGAATAGTTCGTTGCCGCTTCCAGCGCGTGGCCGAAGGTGTGACCGAGATTGAGCAGCGCGCGTTCGCCGCTTTCGCGTTCGTCCCGCGACACGATCGCCGCCTTCATCCGGCAGCAATGCGCAATCATATGCGACAGCGCCGCAGCATCGCCCGCAAGCGCCGCTTCGCCATTGGCTTCCAGCCAGTTGAAGAAATCGGCATCGCCAAGCGCGGCATATTTCACAACCTCTGCATAGCCGGCGAGCAATTCGCGGCGGGGCAGGGTGGCGAGCACGGCTGTATCAGCAAGTACGATCTTCGGCTGATGAAACAGCCCGATCAGGTTTTTGCCTTCCGGCACATCGATCGCTGTTTTACCGCCAACGGAGGAATCCACCTGCGCCAGCAAGGTGGTCGGGACCTGCGCGAAATCCACGCCGCGCTTCAGCACGCCCGCGGCAAAACCTGCAAGATCGCCGATCACGCCGCCGCCCAATGCGACAATCAGACCGCCGCGTTCCACACCCAGGCGCAGCAATTCGCGGCATAGCTTCTCCAGCCAAGCGAAGCTCTTCGTCTCTTCACCGGGTGGCAGCACCAGCGGCCGCGAATCGATGCCGCTCGCGCGCAACGCAGAAAGAAACGGTTCCAGATGAAACCGCGCCACGTTCTCATCTGTTACAACCGGAACGACACCGCGCGCCAATGGCGCCAGCAATTCACCGCTACGCGCCAGCGAGCCATCGCCGATATGAATCGAATAGCTGCGCGCGCCCAAATTAACAGGAACGGTTTCGCTCATTCCAGCATGCCCCGTTCCTGCAACGCATCGAGAATGCGCTGCACGCTGGCGCCATGTGGCCCGTCTTCGCCGGTCACGGTCAGATCGGCCTGCGCATAGATGGGTTCGCGCTCGGTCAGCAGGCGCGCAAGAATTTCCTGTGGATTGCCGTTGCGCAGAAGCGGGCGCGTGTCGCGCCGGCTCACCCGCGCCACCAGCACTTCGACCGGAACACTAATCCATACAGACAACGCGGAAGTCTTTACGTTCTCGCGTATCGGCTCATCGATAAACGCGCCGCCGCCGGTGGCCAGCACATGCGGTGCCTCGTGCAGCAGCCGCGAGATCACCTTGCGCTCGCAATCGCGGAACGCCGCCTCGCCGTAGCGGTCAAAAATATCGTTGATGGAGCAGCCTGCCGCCGCCTCGATTTCGGCATCGGCGTCGCGGAACGGCACCTCCAGCCGCGCCGCCAGCCGCCGCCCGAGGGAACTTTTGCCGGCGCCCATCATGCCGACCAGCGCGACGGTCCGTTTCAGACGCCCCATCCGGTTCGATTACAGGGCAAATTGCCGCCTGCCAATATCCTTGCGAAACACCTCGCCTTTCCGCCACAAGGGGAGCATGAACAGATATGGCACCCACGAAGGCGGCTTGGGTTGGACGCTGCGGATTCTTTTGGCGATTCTGGTGCTTGTGATTCTCGGAGGCCTCGCCCTTGGCATTTACGCGGGCACCCTCAAGCCGCCGCACCAGAGCTATACCGTCGTCATCCCGAACTCCCGTTTCCCGAGCTGAGGCGGCGGAAGCGCGCGCGCTGCCATCCGATGGCGCGCGGCTGATCGAAAACTTCCTCGACATGATGAGCGCCGAGCGCGGCGCCAGCGCCAACACGCTCGCCGCCTACCGCCGCGACCTGCTGGATTTCGGCGCGAGCCTGGCGCGATCCGGCGGGTCCTTCCGCACGGCCGCGGCCGCAGATCTGAAGCACTACATCGCCTCGCTCTCCGGCATGGCGTCGGCCACGCAATCGCGCCGGCTCTCGGCACTGCGGCAGTTCTTCGCCTTTCTCTACAGCGAAGGCATCCGCAAGGATGATCCCACCGGCACGCTGGAATCGCCGCGGCGCGAGCGTCCCTTGCCGAAAATCCTGTCACGCGCCGATATCGAAACGCTGATCGCCACTGCGGGCGAAAAGCGGGATGCGGAATCGCTGCGCCTCACCTGCATTCTGGAAGTGCTCTACGCCTCCGGCCTGCGGGTTTCGGAGCTGGTGAGCTTGCCACTCGCCGCCGCGCGCAACCGCGAAGGCTTTCTGCTTGTGCGCGGCAAGGGCAACAAGGAGCGGCTCGCGCCCCTCAATGCGCCGGCCCGCAAAGCCATAACCGCATATCTGAAAACGCGCGATGAATTTCTGCCGAAAGGCGAGAAGGAGAGCAAATATCTCTTTCCCTCGCGCAGCGGCGAAGGCCATCTCACGCGGCGGCGCCTGCACCAGATGCTGAAGGAGTTGGCGCTGAAAGCCAATCTCGATCCCGCTAAACTGTCGCCGCATGTGTTGCGGCACGCCTTCGCCACGCACCTGGTGGAAGGGGGCGCCGATCTGCGCAGCGTGCAGACCATGCTCGGCCACGCCGACATCGCCACCACGCAAATCTACACGCATGTGGCGAGCGAGCGGTTGCGCGAGGTGATGCTCTCGGCCCACCCGCTCGCCAAAGCCAAACGCCGGAGCTAGGGCGGAAGACATGTCTTTCCGGGCAGGACGTGCTAGTCTTGCCGAATATAGGCGGGAGAGCGGCAAATGAAATCGGAAACATTGATCGGGCTGACGGCGGCGCTCCTGCTGTCGAGTGCTCTGGCGCGGGCGGATGTTGAGATTGCCAACAGGCCCACCAGCAACATGAGTTGCGATAGCGGCGTGTGCACGGCCACCGCGCGGAAGGCGGTGCTGAATGTCGGCGATCTCGCGACCATGCTGGCAAGCGGCGATGTGGCGGTGAAGACCGGTTTGGTGGCAAAGGACATCGATGTCGATCAACCGCTGACGTGGAGCAGTACCGCGCGGCTCACGCTGGATGCGCAAGCATCGGTGACCGTGAAGAAACAGATCACCGTGGCGGGGCAGGGCGCACTCACCATTGTCACCAACGACACCGGGCAGCCGCACGCGAAAAGCAAGACCGGCGAGTTCATCATCCTGCCGGAACACGGCAGCGTGCAGTTCTGGGATTTGTCGAGCAGCCTCATCGTCGACGGCAACACCTACACGCTGGTGGGCGACATCAAGACTCTCGCCGCCGACATCGCCGCCAACCCCAGCGGCTTCTACGCACTCGCCAAGCCTTACGATGCGAGTGTGGATGGGACGTACGCATCCACGCCCATCAATTTGGAATTCACCGGCCTGTTCGACGGACTAGGCAATGAGATTTCCAGCATATCTGTTATTTCCGAGAGGGAAGCGGATACTGTGTCGTTTTTCACTTGGATCGCTACGGGTGGAATTGTACGCGATATTGGTATCGTAAACGGAACATTTAGTGGTCGCAAATCCAATGGGGTCGCAATGACTGCTAGTCTCAACTTCGGTCTAGTTGAGAGATGTTGGGCAAGTGGGCGTGTAAGCTTTCAGACTACGGTGGGTGCTAGCGGTCTGGTGAGTGAGAATGAGGGTACAATCATGAACAGCTTTTCCGATGTAAGGGTCGTCGGCACTGCAGCTCGGCGATTGGGAGGGCTCGTAGACTATAACGACAGCAGAGCGACGACCGCGTCCTCGTTTGCCGTCCATTCGGTCGCTCTCAGGGATGGTCCATTGACCAGCTTCGGCGGTCTGGTTGGCGAGAATTTAGGGGCAGTCGAAAACAGTTACACCCGAAACCGCCTTGCGGCAGGGAAGAAGAACAGCGATGTGAATTTGGGGGGGCTTGTTGGAAAGAATGATCCGGGTGGCACCATTCAAACCAGCTATGCCGCCGGTCCGATCGGTGGAAATGCTTCGACTGGAGGCGTGGTCGGCTTCGATGGAGCAAAATCGGGAAGTATCACGGCCAGTTATTGGGATCTGGATATGGGTATCAGCAATCCCAGTCAGGGAGCGGGCAACATCCCTAACGATTCCGGAATTACGGGGTTGACAACCCAGCAATTTCAATCCGGTCTGCCGCAAGGATTCGATCCCAAAATTTGGGGCCTTGATCCGAAAATCAATGGCGGATTTCCCTATCTCCTCGCGGTTCCGGCGAAGTAGCTTTCTCGTCTGCTCTTGAGAATCAGCTTACAATGCGAATCGGGGCTTATGGGGCGAACCACGATGCGCATCTCTTTTCTTTGGCTGCTGGTCTGGGTGGGTTTGCTGTTTACCGCTGGGTTGAAATCCGCAGAGGCCGCGGACTGCCACAGCACGCCGACCACCGCGATCGATGGCTGCCGAACTGTGGTTCCCTCCATTGACGGGGCAAACGGGGTAAGAGCCAGAGATTTATCGGACCCTGCTTACACCTACATTTCCATCACATGCTATCATGGTGAATCCCCAGACAGCATTTGCGCAGGCGGCGGAGATTTTGATCGCGTGCTATTTGATCCGCTAAATTCGCCTTGCAATGCTACCGGCTTAGACAACGGCGCGACTCTAATTCAGGACACTCAACACAACTGCTTCTACCGCAAGAACTTCGGGCTGAATGGGGTCGTCGATGCGCGGCAGTGCGGTGTCTGGGGCGATGGCATTCATGAGGACGGCGCGCTCTTGCTGAACTGCATGAAAATTGCTGCGCAGACCGTGACGCCCGCGCCCACGAACGCGTTGGCGGTCGTCACCACCGGCGGCGGGGTGATTCTGGACAACGATACGCAACTTTCCCTGCCGGGGAACGTCCGCCTGACCTGCGGGGCGACGAATCCGTCCAGCGGCGGCGGCAACGACTTCCGGATTTTCAAGACCGGAACCACAAACCTGAACATCAGCAATGCCATTGTCATCAATCCGCAATTGCTGGCGTCCGGCACCACGGTAGAGGCACCGATCCAGCTCCCCAATAAGAGTTCAATCTTTTCGGATTGCCTGGTGGTGGCGAGCGACAATGGGGGCGCCTTCCCCTACGCTCCCTCCATCTGGTATCCGAAGTGCGATCCCACAAAGGCAGGGTGCGACGACAGCGCGGGAAAGACGTTCATCCGCTCCGCCATTCTGGAATACAGCGCGTTCAATCCGAACAAGAGCATCGCTTATCCCACCGGCGGCCCGGCGTCTCACAGCATCGCCATTGCCGTGGGCGATCCGCAGACGGAGAAAGGCGGTAACGGGACAACCATACGGGACGTCACCGTGGTGGGATTCGGAACGTGCGTGAAAGGCGCGGCGCGGGATTTGACGCTGGAGGATTGCCGGTTTGACTGCTCAACCGCGCTTGACCTGAAAACGCCGGACGTACCGTTCATCTCCAACGTGCGCAGCGAGCGGCTGCTGAGCGGGTCGCAAGGCTGATCGGCCTGTTTTCGCGCCGCGCCGCCTGCTAGACTTGGAAGTCTTGGCGGGAGGACGCGATGCCATCAGGGAAACTCACGGCAATCACGGCAGCGCTGCTAATTACAACGGCAGTGGCGCGGGCCGATGTGGAGATAAACAGCAAACCGACCAGCAACATGAGCTGCGATGCGGGCGTGTGCACGGCGACGGCACAAAAGGCCGTACTGAACGTGAGCGATCTCGCCACCATGCTGGCCAGCGGCGATGTAGCGGTGAAAACGGGGTTGATGGCGAAGGATATCGACATCGATCAACCGCTGACCTGGAGCAGCACATCGCGCTTGACCCTGGATGCGCAGCAATCGGTGACGATCAAGAAACAGGTGACGGTCGCGGGGCAGGGGGCACTCACCGTTATCACCAACGACACCGGGCAGCCGCACGCGAAAAACAAGACCGGCGAGTTCATCATCGTGCCGGAACGCGGCAGGGTGCAGTTCTGGGATAAAGGCAGCAACCTTGTCATTGACGGCCAGAGCTACACGCTGGTCTACGACATCAAAACTCTCGCGGCCGACATCGCCGCCAATCCCAGTGGCCTTTACGCTCTCGCGAAACCCTACGATGCATCCGGTGATGGTGTGTACACGCTTTCTCCCGTGAACACTGAATTTTTTGGCACCTTCAGCGGCCTGGGCAACGATATCTCGAACATAACAATACACATGACAGGCGGCGCTAATCGGTATGGCCTTTTTGCCATTGTGGGCCAGAATGGGACTGTGGCTGATGTCCATCTCACCAACGTAAGCATTGAGGGAACCGGATTGGGCGCCGGTAGCATTGCGGAATTGAACGACGGATTGGTCAAACGATCCGGTGCTACGGGCGAAATTCAGACGACAAGCGGTGCCGGAGGTTTGGTTGCCGAAAATGAGGGCTCAATAACGAACTCCTACGCGCGCGTTCGGTTGAACATCAATGGTTCAACCGTAATTCCTGCCGGCGGCCTAGTAGGCTATAATGGTGATGAGATTAGCGGCTCTTACACAGGAGGTTCGATTGCCGCAAGAAATAATGGCCAAGTCAAGATTGGTGGTTTGGTTGGCGAAAACGCCCGTGGCATTACAAATAGTTACACAGTGACCACACTCGCGGATGGCCGCAATAACCTCGACAGCAGTTTTGGGGGCTTGATTGGCGCTAACGATAATGGCGGAACCCTCTCTGCCACTTACGCGGCCGGACTCTTCAAGATTAAACAAAACCAGCGCACGTTTCGCGGCGGATTGGTGGGTTCGGATAACGCTGAGGCAGGCTCCATCTCCTTGTCCTATTGGGACCTGGATATGGGTATCAGCGATCCAAGCCAAGGCGCGGGTAGCGTCGCGAACGATCCCGGTATTACCGGACTAACAACTCAACAATTCCAGTCAGGACTCCCTGCGGGCTTCGATGCAAGAGTCTGGGCTGAAGACCCCAAAATTAACAATGGGTTCCCGTATCTGCGGACTCTTCGTCCAAAATAGGAATAGCCACTCTGGCATCGCAAGTGGCTATTGTGGAGAAAAGTTTTCGAAGAGAAGAAAAAGCTATGTCACGCCGTCTATTGTCCTTAGCAGGGGTGCTCGGTCTTTTCCTACTTGGACCGGATGCCCAATCAGACGAACGTTACGTAGTCACCGCGATCTACAACCCCAGCAATACAGCAGACCCTTCAACACTGCGGGGCGGCGGTGGGGATGGCCACGCGTACGTGACGGTCCCCTGCTATTACTCTCCTTCCTATATAAGTACTTGTAACGGGGGAGGAGACTTCGATTCGACGGCCGGAGCATGCCGCCTCCAAGACGACGGGGTAACGATAATTTCCAGTGCCAGCTATTGCTTTTACCGCAGAAATTTTGGCCTGAACGGCGTCGTCGATGCGCGGCAATGTGGTGTGATCGGCGACGGACTTCCCGCAAGTACTTCTTCGCCCTTTCATCCGGACGATGGCGCCCTGCTCCAGCAGTGCCTTACAGTGGCGGGCAGCACAAGTCCAAATCTGCCCATTCCGATTTCAGTCGTTAACACCGGCGGCGGCGTCATCCTCGACAACACGACCCAGATCGTTCCGCCCGCCGGCATTCAATTGAACTGCGGCGGCACCAGCCCTTCCAGCGGCGGCGGCAATGATTTCCGAGTCTTGAATGGCAACGGGAAGCTGAACATAACCAACGCGCTGGCCATCAGCCCCCAAATCCCGGGGCCGAACAGCAGCATCATTACCACGGCCATTTGGGCGAAGGCCAAGGGATCGTCTGTAAAAGGCTGCCTGGTGGAAGCGAGCGACGGCGGCGGCGCTACGCCGGTCAATCCCTACGCGCCATCGGTGTGGTATCCCAATTGCGATCCGGGGCAGTATCCTTGTGTTGACAAGAACGCGAGCGGCCAGCTGCCCGTGTCGATCCGCTCCGCCATCCTGGAATACAGCGCCTTTAATCCGAACAAGAGCATCGCCTATTCCAATGGAGGCCCTGCCTCGCGAAGCATCGGTATCCAGCTGGGAGATCCGGTGACTGGTGGCGGCTCACAGAGCACAGTTCAGGATGTAACGGTCGTCGGCTTCGGGACCGGCATATTGGGGACGGCACCGGGTCTCGTCGTCAACAACGTAATTGTCGATGGGGATACAGGAATCAACCTGACCAATCTGGACACGCCGCACCTTTCCAACTGGAGCGCAGGCCCACAACTAACGGCCGGGGACATTGCCGAACTGGCCTTGTCCGCCGCTCCGGCGTTCGAATTCACCAACGATGGATCAAACCAATACAAGGTCGTTGTTGAAATGGACTCTGCATTCGCCGATTTCCGGGTGCGAAACGGCGACGCAGTCTTTGTCGCTCCCGCCGGAGGCGCGGAATCTGCAACCGGCCGCTGGACGGCGCAATGCACGGAAGTGAGCGGCGCCTGCCCATCTGTTTCAAGTGCGGGAGGGTGTCCAGCGGGTAAGACGTGCCAGTCCTTCTCGCTCGCGGGATCGGTGTACAGCATCACAGGCACAGGCGGCACCCCGCTGACAGGAGACGTAACCGGCGGCTCAACCGCTGTTACCGGCCTTTCGTTCTTCACCTCAACGGGCGCGCTTTCCACGCCGGGCGCTTCGTTTATCGCGCCTGGGCAACGTGTCTCGGACACCGGCGGCTGTATCCTCCCGGGAACCAGTGTTGCCGATGTTTGGCCGGCGCGGGGTATCGTCTATTTGAGCCTGCTGCCGTCCACATCCTGCTCCGGCGATACAATCACCTTCCGGGACAATACCTATTCCGGAACCGCCGCCTGCACGGGCGTGAACTCGGCGCCAAAGGGTTGTGTGGTGGTGGATGCGTCTTTCCGCTACGGCGACGGGCTTTCCGCGAACAACGCGGGAGGATTCAGGATCGACGGCTGTACTTCATTCGAGCACCCGGTCTCCTTTCACATGAACACCGGTTCCAGGGGCGATGTCTTCAATTGCGCCACGGGCAACAATATCGGGCTGCCGGACCGAAACCTCGCCGCTCTGCATGCAGGCTCCACAGATGCGAATTTGAACGGCAATATCGTCAGCCTGCTCATCGAAGGACAGCACCAGTTTACAGCAAGCAGCGGATCGACTTTCGACGCCTGCGGGATCAACTGGGCAAATGGCGTGCTTGGCCAACACAGGACCGCAGCTGTCGTCGTCCAATCGAATTGCAAGGACGCCGACAAATTCGTCAATATCGGCGTTGGCGTGGACAATCACGGCGGCAGCGGAGTGGGACTTGAGCTCGATGCAGGAACCGTGCTTCTTGCAAACAGCGACTCGGGAACTGCTTCGGATGTGTTCAAGGCCGATCGCGGAACCCTCTATGACCAAACTGCCGGTGGCACGCCCCACGATTATCCGGCCAGCATGAATGTTAGCAACAACAGCCTTCCCGGCGCGAACATCTTCTTCGAGAACACCAACGCGAAGGCAAGCACCGCCGGTTGCGGCAATGTTTTCGCGGTGACAACGCCGTGCGAGAACGATTGGTCCCATTAACGCGGCGGGGACAGTTTATTGACAGAGCGCGGCGTCACCGCCACGTTCCTGCCGCCGTCTGAGCCGACCGGGAACGCATGCACGCCTATTTGGATTTCGAACGCGCCGTTGCCGACCTCGAAGGCAAAATCGTCGAGCTGCGCCAGCTGGCGGCAGAGGATGCGTCCGTCAAAATCGACGACGAGGTGAAGCGGCTGCAGGCGCGTGCCGATCAGCACTTGCGCGAAACCTATGCCAAGCTGACGCCGT
>JAICVV010000029.1 GCA_025935155.1 Alphaproteobacteria bacterium | reverse complement strand
TCTGCAGTAATTGCTGCGCAAAAGCCGCCGATCCTTTCCGTGCTGCGCGAGCTGCACCACGATGTTTCCCGCCGGTTGCGCGACATGAAGCCTGTGCCGCCGCCGGTGGGGGAACGCGAGGCCGAGCCGGTCCGGCCTATTCCTCTCCACCTGCCTCCGCCAGGACAGCGCGGCGATGGCGCGGTGCAGAAGGAAGCGCCGGGCAAACTCGATACCATCGATCTGCTGAACTTCGCCGGCGTCGGCACCGGCGATTACGGTTTCCAGCCGCCGGGCGCTCCGCCCGACACCAACGGCGCGGCGGGCGATACGCAATATGTTCAGTGGGTCAACGATTCCTTCGCGGTGTTCGACAAGAAGACCGGCGCCAAACTGCTTGGGCCGGTGACGGGCAAGACGCTGTGGCAGGGATTCGGCGGCAGCTGCGAGACCAACAACGACGGCGACATCATCGCCCAGTATGACAAGATCGCGAAACGCTGGGTGATGGCGCAGTTCTCGATCAAGCAGACACCGGAACTGGAGTGCGTTGCGGTTTCGCAGACCAGCGACGCCACCGGTGCGTGGAACCGTTACGCGTTCGATTACGGCGACAACTTGCCCGATTATCCGAAGATCGGCGTGTGGCCGGATGCCTATTACGCCACTTACAACATGTTCCGTGGCAAGATATTCGAGGGAGCAAAGCTGTGCGCGCTCGACCGCACTGCCATGCTCGCGGGGGCAGCGGCGACGCAGCAATGCTATCAGTTGAGTTCGCAATATGGCGGCGTGCTTCCGGCCGATCTCGATGGCGCGACGCCGCCGCCGGCAGGCGCGCCGAACTACCTGCTCAATTTCGGCGCTAACAGGCTGAACCTGTGGAAATTCCACGTCGATTTTGTCAATCCCGCAAACACCACACTCTCCGGCCCGGCAGCCATTACCGTGGCAAGCTTTTCGCCGCTCTGCAGAACCTGCCTGCCGCAGAAGGGAACGGCGCAGACGCTGGATTCTATCGCCGACCGGCTGATGTACCGGCTGGCCTATCGCAACTTCGGCGACCACGAATCGCTGGTCGTGAATCACTCCATTTCCAGCAACGCGCGCGGAGGCGTCCGCTGGTACGAGCTGCGCAATCCGGGCGGCACACCGGTTGTGTATCAGCAGGGCACTTACATCCCTGGAAAGACGCTATGGTACTGGATGGGCAGCGCGGCCATGGACAAGGTTGGCGACCTCGCCATTGGCTTCAGCACGACGTCGCCGAACGATTTTCCCTCCATCGGTTACGCAGGCCGTTTGGCGGACGACAAGCCAGGCATATTGCGCAAGCACGCGCTGACGTTCAAAGGCCACGGCAGCCAGATCAATGGCCTGAGCCGCTGGGGCGATTACAGCGCCATGAGCATCGATCCGGTGGACGACTGCACCTTCTACTTCACAAGCGAGTATCTGAAGGCGAGCGGCTCGTTCAACTGGAGCACCCGCATCAATTCGTTCCGCTTCCCCGGCTGCCAGTAGATCGGGCGCTCAGAACAGATCGGATTGAACAGGTCCGGCCGGCGGAGGGGTACCAACGCTCCGGCTTAGAGGTAAGGCGGCCTGTCGTAACCCTTGGGCGAGCGGGTGAAGATTTCGACGCCATCCTCGGTAACGCCCACTGTGTGCTCAAATTGTGCGGAGAGAGAACGATCGCGCGTTACCGCGGTCCAGCCGTCGTTGAGTATCTTCACGCCATAGGCGCCCAGATTGATCATCGGTTCGACCGTGAAGAACATGCCAGGCTTCAGTCCGAGCCCATAACCGGGCCGGCCGTAGTGCACGATGTTTGGCAGTGAATGGAACACGCGCCCGACACCATGGCCGCAGAAATCCCTCACCACCGCGCAACGCTCTTCACCTTCGGCATACGACTGTATGGCGTGCCCGATGTCGCCGGTGGTGGCATCTGGCTTCACGGCCGCAATCCCGCGCATCATGGATTCGTAGGTCACATCCACAAGGCGCCGGGCCTTGAGCTTCACGTCACCTACCAAAAACATGCGGCTGGTGTCGCCATGCCAGCCATCGAGGATAACGGTTACGTCGATGTTCAGGATGTCGCCTTCCCGCAGCGGCTTGTCGTTCGGGATGCCGTGACACACCACATGGTTGATCGAAGTGCAAAGCGTGTGCCGGTAGCCGCGGTACCCAAGACACGCCGGCACGGCGCCATGCCGCACGACGTATTCATAGCCGAGCCGGTCCAATTGCGCTGTCGTCACTCCGGACTGCACTTCCGGTATCATCAGATCGAGCACTTCGGCCGCAAGACGGCCAGCCCGCCGCATGCCTTCGAAAGCAGCTTTGTCGTGCAGTATCACGCCGAGACTGGGGCGGCGAGCAGTTTCAGAGGCCTGCGAATCGGGAAGCTGCGACATGGCTTTGATCTAATGGGGGAACGAACAATCTCAACGATGCCTTACAGCTTCTGCCTGCTGATTTCACCTGTTTGGATATCGGCCGCTTGCCCGAATGAACCGCAGCGTCCTTGCCCGCTCTCTGCAGAGCACAAGAAACATGGCGATCAGCAGCGGTGTCGGCGGCGCACTGGAATCAGCCGAAAACGTTCTTGCGAGGTCCTGCGTTCGGCGATCATGGGGCGCCGGAAGATATGGCTATGGCGCTTGGAAAGAGGCGTTCGTCCACACTTCATCGCAAGGGCGACAGCGGCCGCGGACAGGATTGGCTCGGAATGGGCGGAATTTAGCAATCGTTCGATTCGGAACCTACGCTGCTTTATCGCGGGACGGCCCTGGTTCGCCGAGAGGCGCAGCCGGCCGGCAGTTCCGCACCGAATCGAGCGGGTCGTGTAAAGTCACGATTTTGAGTCAAGGCCGCGGCAATTCGTGAACGAAGCGTCACCTAACCGCTTGAGCCGCCAAAACAAATGGAGTGACACGGCCCGCTTCCTGAGGTATGTCAGCGGCGAGACGCACCTTGCCTGGGCGTCCTTTTCGGGGGGAAAGGGGGAATGTGCGTGTTTCCGGCCAGCGTCGGAAATGCGGAAACAAACCGGAAAGTTCCGAGACCAAGAGCCGAAATGGCCAAACGGGAGCAGGAAGTATGACAGTCAAGCGGATTATCGCGGCGGTGGTTGGTGGCGTCCTCGTCGGGCTCGCTGGGGCAGCAGTAGCATCGAATTTTGCAACAAGCCGGCAAAGCGACTTTTTCGCGCCCGGAAAACATCAGTTCTACGTCTGGTGCGCGGGATCTTCCGACTACGTGGCGACAGCCACGGGCAAGAATGCGGAAGATGCCCAGATGCGGCTTTACAATGCCAACAAAGCGCATGGCAGGGCAACCTGCTGGCCGGTTTGGCAGGGCCGGGTTCCGGCTTAAGTCCGGAGTAACCCGTTGGGCAAAACGGCGGCCCTTGAGCCGCCGTTTTCATTTCGCTGATACCAAAAAGGGAGCCGCGGCACTTCGCACCGCGGCTCCCAAAGGCATGCCAGCCGGCTTACAGCGGACTGAGCGGTTTTTTCATCGCATGCATGGCGCGCATCGGATTCACCTTGATGTCAGCGGCGCCCTTCGGGCACTTTGCCTGTTTCAGCGGGCAATAGATGAAGTACGTTCCGTTGCCGGTATCGCCCACAATCAGGCCCTTGTTGTTGATGCCCCAGGCTTCCTGTGAAATGGCTCCGTCGCCGGGATCGATCGACTTAAACTTGCCCGTGGAGACAGTGTACTCGAAGGCATGCCGGTTGCCGCCGGAGTCTGTGTAAAGCCCAACCGCCTGCCCGTTATCGTTGATACCTTCCGCCGTCGTTACGCCAACAGCGCCGGGATAATCGAAAGAGGTAAAATTCTTCCCGTCCAGCACAAAGCCGTGCTGGATGCCTGTTGAGTCGATGTAACCACCGGCCACAACGCCGTTGTTGTTGATCTGCCGCGGATTGGTGGACGGCAGGTTCTTGATCGGCAGCTTGAAGTTGGACTTGAATTTTCCGGACTTTCCTTCGAAGCCCAGCCGGGTGGCTCCATCGGTGTCGAGGTAGTCGCCCACATATACCCCAGCGTTATTGCCACCCTGGGCGACGCCGTCCATGATGTTCCCGGCAGCGTTCTTGAGGATTTTGATCTTGCCCGTCGGAGAGCGGTAAAATTCCTCACCGAAAACGAAGCCACTGGCCAGCGCCAGCCCGGTGATGCTCAGATCGTTGCGGATGGCCCGCGGCTGTGTCCCCGTCACGCCGCTAAGGTCGAACGTTTTGTAGTTGCTGCCATCCGGAGGGCCGTAGAATCCGTGCTGGATACCGCCGGAGTCTGTGTAGCTGCCTGCAATGATGTTGTCATCATTGATCCCGAATGGCGCCATACTGACGGCACCCTTCGGAAGCGCTATGTTGATGTATGTTGCTTTTGCTTCTGCTGCGGAATTCGCAAGCAGCGCAATCCCCACAAGGGCGCTCGCTGCCAGTAGTGATTTTCGCATGTATGACTCCCACCATTGAATGGACCGCCACTATAGCCGGATAAATTCGGATTGCGTCAACACGGCTGAACACCGAAAAAAATTTTCTGAACGGCCGCACATGAAGCGGCAGGTTCCTGCTGTCTGACTTCCAACTTAGTTCGCGCTGAAAAAAGTTGCGGCGCCGAAGCGCCGCAACCCTTCGTTTAAGACTCGCTTACGGCAGCGCGACCGGCCTCTTCAGCGCCGGAACGCGGGCGGGATGAACTTCGGCAACGGCAGCGCCCTTCGGGCATTTTGCCTTCTTCAATGGGCAGTAGATGTAGGGAATCGCTCCGCTGTTGGTGTCGAGGACGATCAGGCCCTTGTTGTTGATACCCCAGGCTTCCTGCGCGAACGACCCATCGCCCGGATCGATCGATTT
Organism: Alphaproteobacteria bacterium; assembly: GCA_025935155.1. GTDB lineage: Bacteria > Pseudomonadota > Alphaproteobacteria > Micropepsales > Micropepsaceae > Rhizomicrobium. Next base: position 7,572 of record JAICVV010000029.1, on the reverse strand, counting down.
GAACTTGCCGGTGGAGACGATGTACTCGAACGCATGCCGATTGCCGCTCGAGTCCGTATACAGTCCGGAGACTTGCCCGTTGTCGTTGATGCCTTCCGCAGTCGTTACACCAACAGAGCCGGGATAATCGAAAGAGGTGAAATTCTTCCCGTCCAGCACGAAACCGTGCTGGATGCCGGTCGAGTCGATATAACCACCGGCGACGACGTTGTTGTTGTTGATCTGCCGCGGATTGGTGGACGGCAGGTTCTTGATCGGCAGCTTGAAGTTGGACTTGAATTTTCCGGACTTTCCTTTGAAGCCCAGCCGGGTGGCTCCATCGGTGTCGAGATAATCGCCCACATACACTCCAGAGTCATTGCCTCCCTGGGCGACACCGTCCATGAGGTCGCCAGCGGCGTTCTTGAGAGGTTTGACCGCGCCGGTTGGAGAACGGTAGTACTCCTCGCCAAACGTGAAGCCGCTGGCCAGAGCGAGCCCGGTAATGCTTCCGTCATTGCGAATGCCGCGCGCCTCTGCCTGTCCGAAGCTTACGTCGAAGGTGGTGTAGTTGCTGCCGTCCGGAGGGCCATAGAACCCATGCAGGAGGCCGCCTGAATCCGTATAGCCGCCGGCGACGATGTTGTTGTCGTTGATCCCGAACGGAAGCACGGTCACCGCGCCAGCCGGTAACGCGATCGGTATATACGTTGCCGCTTCTGCCGCTGAATTTGCCAGCAGCGCGACGCCCACGAGCGCACTCGCGCCCAACAAGAATTTTCGCATTTGTAGCTCCCCACTGTTGAATGAGCGGCCACTATAGCCGACAAAAACTGCATAGCGTCAACATGCCACACGAAAACTTTGACCCGTTTGGCAGCCGATGAGGCCATTGCACCGCGTGCTTGGCCGCATTTTCGACGAGCCTGCCCAAGCGGCCGCGCTCATCTTTCGAGTTTCAGTTGACGTGCTTCCACACCGAGCCGCGCCTGTGCTTCTGGATTGGCCTTTAGCGCGGAGCGGGCTTGGGCCAGCGCGTTGTTTGCCTTGTCATGCTCTCCCAGAACGGAATAGGCGCGGATCAGACGCTGCCAACCGTCCAGATCGGCAGGCTCTCTCTTGAGGCGCTCGGCAAGCGACGTCACCATGGCGCCAACGGCCGGCGCCGTACCGGTTGCCGCCCTCAGCATAGCCATGCGGTCAACCAGTTCCGCCCGCCAGGACACATTGGGCGGGGCATCGGCAAGCAGGCTATCCCACAAAGCCAGAGCGCGAGGCGCGTCGCGACGCGAAGCATAGGCGAGCCCGAGATAATAGCGGGCCGCAAAGTCTTTTGGGTTGCCGGCAAGCGCGTGACGAAATGCCCCCTCAGCCTCTGCGGGGACGGCGCCGCCAGCCGCGAGCGTTAGCGCCTCGCCGTAGGCGGAATAGAGCTCGGGACGCTGGACCGCAGGCGACACCGGTATCCCCCTCCGGAATGCTGCGGCTGCGTCGTTCGCATCGCCCAATGTGAGATATCCGCGGCCGAGCAACGTCCAGCCTTTCCCATCCTTGGGACGGTTTCGAACGGTTTGGGCGAGCGCGGCGATGAGGCCGCGCAGATCCTGTGGCGATGGATTGGAAAGATTGCGCGCTGCAAGGTACGGGCTACCCAGAATCAAATAGGTGCCGCCCCCGATCCCCAGCACAAGCGCAGCAACTGCGCCGGCAAGAAGGGCCTTCAAACCAGCGCGTTCATCTTGCCGCCGCAGGATAGGCCAGCAGACGAACGCCGCGGCCAAAACTCCGAAAGCCACAAAAATCGCGATCACAGCCATAGCCATTCCGACGGGCTAGCATGCGCAAGCCAATGACCGCCACTATGCTCGACAGAGTTTTGATTCTTTCGGTCGGGCGACGAGTTCGCCTGATGCGTTCATTGGTCAGATGATCGTCATTCCGTTCTCCGGTAGCCCTCTCGATCGCGCCAGCGAGAAGCGAACGGATTCCGTCTGGCTCGAAGAGCAGCTGAACGATCCGAATTCACTGGTATGGCCGTTCTGGCAACTGCGACCGTTCATCCGTGAGGATTCAGGGTCGGACGCCGCAAAGTGCCCGGCATATTTTCGCGCCGACGCAACAGCACAGATCGCCGGGCCAGACGCACTGAAGATATTTCTGGGGCTAGAGAACCGCCGCGCGATTTTCGCCGCAGACATCATCAGCGGAACCAGCCCAGATGAGATCGGGCCACTCTCAGGCGGCGGTGAATTTTACGAAGCGCGTGCCGCGGCGCAGCTGCTGTCGCCGGAGGCCGCGGCCATTCTTGGCCAGGCGAAGGCGTTGATCGATTGGCACAAGCGGCACGGGTTTTGCCCGAATTGCGGGGCGAAGACATTTTTCGCGGATGGCGGATACCGTCGGCATTGCGTTGCCTGCGGCGCCGATCACTTTCCCCGCACCGATCCGGTGGTGATCATGCTCGTTATCCACGGCGGCGCATGTCTGGTAGGGCGCTCGCCGCGGTTCGCAGAGGGCATGTTCTCGGCTCTCGCGGGCTTCATTGAGCCCGGCGAAACCATCGAGGAAGCCGTCGCGAGAGAGGTGTTCGAAGAGACGGGCGTGCGCGTTCGCAACGTCATATATTTCGCCACACAGCCCTGGCCGTTTCCGTCCTCGCTGATGATCGGGTGTTTCGCTGAGGCGGAAGCGCGCGAAATTACGATCGACAAAACCGAACTCGCGGAAGCGTTTTGGCTAGAAAAATCGAAGCTGCGCACCCTGCTTTCCGGCCAACCAGTCGATGGCCTCACAATCCCGCCACCCATCGCGATCGCGCACCATCTGCTGAAGCGATTTGCGGAGATGCCGTAACTCAACGTGTGCTGCGATAAACCCAGATGCGCGCCGGCGGCAGGTTCAGCCAAATGGTTGCGGCTCGGCGGACAGTGTAGCGATCCGTTGGCGGGATGGATGGCCTGGTGCCGTAGGAAAACTGGATGTAGGGGGCGCCCGGCTGCAAGCGTTCCAGCGCAGACTCTATCAGCCCGCGGCGGGTATCCGGTGGAAAGTTCAACAACGGCAGGCCGGAAATAATCGCGGCATATGGCCGATCGATGCTTCCATCCAGCAGCTGTGCAAACTGAAACGCATCCCCCTGAAGCACCCGGGTGCGCGGAAAACGCTTCGCAACCAGGGCCGCAAATTCCGGGTCATACTCAATGGCGATCAGCCGCTCCTCGGCAACGCCACGCTCGATCAGCGCTTGCGTAACCACACCGGTGCCGGGGCCGAGCTCAAGCACCGGGCCGCTTCGCGTCAGATCGACCTGCGCGGCAATGGCCTTCGCCAGCGCTGGGCTGGAAGGCGCAATAGCGCCAACATTTTTCGGCCGCAGAAGCAGGCCTCGCAGAAAACTCAGGTGCTCGGCGGCAGTATTGGCAGCCATTGTTCTGTCAATTTCCCCGTTGCATGCCGGTTATCCATGTCAGGCAATTGACCGCTCCACCAGCAGGCGCCAATTCTGCCCTAACGCATCGCAGAGCGGCAAGGAAGCAAAGATATATGACAACGCAAGCAGAACGGCTGGAGCAATTTCGCGCGATGCACAGCCCGGGGCGGCTTCTGGTGCTGCCGAACGCCTGGGATGCTGCCAGCGCAGGGATGGTGCAGGAATTGGGGGCTGAGGCCATTGCGACATCCAGCGCTGCGGTGGCGTGGTGCCATGGCTATCCGGACGGCGATGTGGTTCCGAACGAGACGGCCTTCGCGGCCGTGAAGGAAATTTTGCGGGTCATTTCGCTGCCGCTCTCGGTGGACAGCGAGGGTGGCTACTCAGACGATCCTGAAGGCGTCGCCGCGTTTGTGCTGAAGCTGATTGAGCTGGGCGTAGTGGGTATCAATCTTGAGGATGGCAAGTCTTCACCGGAGTTGTTGGGCCGGAAAATCGCCGCCATCAAGCGCGCGGTGAAAGCAAGCGGCGCCGATGTTTTCATCAACGCGCGCTGCGATGTGTACCTGCACGATCTCGTTCCGGACGACGCCAAGCTTGCCGAGATGATCCGTCGCGGAAAACTCTATCGGGATGCGGGCGCAGACGGATTGTTTGCGCCGGCCATGCACGATCTGAAAGAGATCGGCGAAGTCGTTTCCGCGATCGATCTTCCGATCAACATTCTGGCGATGCGCGTTGTGCCGCCCGTTGCGGAATTGAAATCGGCCGGTGTGCGCCGCGTGAGCATCGGCGCGTTGACCGCGCGGTGTGCCTATGGCGCGGCGCTGCGGGGTGTGACAACGCTGCTGAAAGAGGGCCGTTACGACGCCATCTTCGCCACCAGTGGCGACTGCCCCGACTTCAATAAGTTGTTCGGCTGATTACGTTTCGGCGGCGCCGGTCCAGATTTCCTTGAGCCGTGCGAGGAAGCCTTCGGCTTCCGGCTGACAACCGGGCTCGCAGCCGCTCTCGAAGGCGCGGAGCAATTCCTTCTGCTTCTTCGACAGCCTCACCGGCGTTTCGACCACGACCTCGACATAGAGATCGCCACTCATGCCGCCGCCGCGCAGCACCGGCATGCCTTTGTGGCGCAGCCGGATTTGACGGCCGGATTGTGTGCCTTCGGGGATGTTCACTTTGGCGCGGCCACCGTCGACGGTTGGCACTTCGATCGCGCCGCCCAGCGCGGCCGTCACAATCGATACCGGCGCACGGCAATAGAGATCGTGTCCGTCGCGCTGAAACAGCGGATGCGCCTTCACCGAAATAAAAAGGTAGAGATCGCCCGTTGGGCCGCCGTTCAGTCCCGCCTGACCTTCGCCAGCCAGGCGGATGCGCGTGCCTTCTTCCACGCCGGCTGGAATATCTACGGCTAGCGTGCGCTCCTTCTGGGTCAGGCCCGCGCCACGGCACACCTTGCACGGATTGCGAACGAAACGCCCGGCGCCGTGACAGGTCGGACAGGTGCGCTCGATGGTGAAGAAACCCTGCTGCGCGCGCACCTTGCCGATGCCGGAACAGGTGGGACATTGCTCAGGCTGCGTGCCGGCTTGCGCACCGCTGCCGCTGCAGGTTTCGCACGCCACCGCTGTGGGCACGCGAATTTGCGCCTGACGCCCGTGGAAGGATTCTTCCAGCGTGATTTCCAGATTATAGCGAATGTCCTGGCCGCGGTTTTGCCGGCGCGAGCGGCGTGCCCCGCCGGTGAACTCGCCGAACAAATCGTCGAAAATGTCAGTGAACGACGATGCGAAATCGAAGCCGAAGCCATTGGCGCCGGCGCCGTGACCGTTCTGGAATGCCGCGTGCCCGAAACGATCGTACGCCGCACGTTTCTGATCGTCCCTCAGGATATCGTAGGCTTCGCTGATTTCCTTGAAGCGGATTTCCGCCGTGGTATCGCCGTGGTTGCGATCCGGATGATGTTCCTTCGCAAGCTTGCGATAGGCGCCCTTGATAATTTCCGCGGCCGCGCCCCGCTCGACGCCGAGGACCTCATAGTAACAACGCTTACCCAACTCTCTGCCCCTGGCATGTGAGTCCGCAAATCAGAAACTGGAAACCAGATACCAGAACGCGCATTCCGCTCTTCCGATTTCCGGCTTCCGTATTCCGATTTCAGCGGCGGCTACGCCGCCCCTTTCTTCTTATTGTCGTCCACTTCGGTGAATTCCGCGTCAACGACGTTCTCGTCCTTCGAGCCGGCTCCTTCGCCGCCCGGTTGAGCGCCTTCGGCGCCCTGCCCAGCTTGCGCCTTGTACATCGCTTCACCCAGCTTCATCGAAGCCTGCGCCAAGGCTTGCGTCTTGGATTGAATGTCATCCGGATCGTCGCCCTTTACAGCTTCCTTTACGGCCGCCATGGCGTTCTCGATCGAGGTGCGCTCGTCCTGGCCAACCTTGTCGCCGTGTTCGGAGAGCGCTTTTTCGGTCGAATGAACCAGCGCATCGGCCTGATTCTTTGCTTCCACCAGCGCACGCCGCTTTTTGTCTTCGGCGGCATGGGCTTCTGCATCCTTCACCATCTTGTCAATGTCGCCTTCGGACAGACCGCCGGAGGCCTGGATGCGGATCTGCTGCTCCTTGCCGGTGGCCTTGTCCTTCGCGGTCACGCTGACGATGCCATTGGCATCGATGTCGAAGGTAACTTCCACCTGCGGCACGCCGCGCGGCGCGGGCGGAATGCCCACAAGATCGAACTGGCCGAGCAACTTGTTGTCCGCCGCCATTTCGCGCTCGCCCTGAAAGACCCGGATCGTCACCGCCGTCTGGTTATCCTCAGCGGTCGAAAACACCTGCGACTTCTTTGTCGGGATTGTGGTGTTGCGCTCAATTAGCCGGGTGAACACACCGCCAAGCGTTTCGATGCCGAGGCTCAGCGGAGTCACGTCGAGCAGCAGCACATCTTTCACTTCGCCCTTCAGCACGCCGCCCTGGATGGCGGCGCCGATGGCGACCACTTCGTCCGGATTGACGCCCTTGTGCGGCTCCTTGCCGAACAGCTGCTTCACCACTTCCTGAACCTTCGGCATGCGCGTCATGCCGCCAACGAGGATCACCTCGTCGATCTGGTTTGCGGAAACGCCCGCGTCCTTCAGCGCGGCTTTCACCGGCGCCACGGTCTTCTGGATCAGGTCGTCCACCAGCGCTTCCAGTTTGGCGCGGGTGATCTTCATGGTGAGATGCTTGGGGCCGGACGCGTCCGCCGTGATGAACGGCAGGTTCACTTCGGTTTGCATCGCGCTCGACAGCTCGATCTTCGCCTTTTCGGCGGCTTCCTTCAGCCGCTGCAATGCAAGCCGGTCGCTGCGCAAGTCGATGCCGGACTCCTTCTTGAACTCATCGGCAAGGTAGTTCACCAGCCGCTGGTCGAAGTCTTCGCCGCCCAGGAATGTATCGCCGTTCGTCGACTTCACCTCGAACACGCCATCCCCAATTTCGAGGATGGAAATGTCGAACGTGCCGCCGCCGAGGTCGTACACTGCAATGGTGCCGGACTGCTTCTTCTCCAGGCCATAGGCGAGCGCCGCAGCCGTCGGTTCGTTGATGATGCGCAGCACTTCAAGGCCGGCGATCTTGCCGGCGTCCTTGGTGGCCTGCCGCTGGGAATCGTTGAAGTAGGCAGGGACGGTGATCACCGCCTGCGTAACTTTCTCGCCGAGATAGCTCTCGGCTGTCTCTTTCATCTTCTGGAGGATGAAGGCGGAAATTTCCGATGGCGAGTACTGCTTGTTATCGCGGCCCTGCACCCATGCATCGCCATTGCCGGCCTTGACGATTTTGTACGGGACCATGCCCATGTCTTTCTGGGTCATGGGATCGTCGAACCGGCGGCCGATCAGCCGCTTGATGGCGAAGAAGGTGTATTCCGGATTGGTGACGGCCTGCCGCTTGGCGGCCTGTCCGACGAGGCGCTCGCCATCGCCAGTAAACGCTACAACGGAAGGCGTGGTACGGGCGCCTTCTGCATTTTCGATAACCTTGGGGGCCGAGCCCTCCATGACCGCGACGCACGAATTGGTGGTACCGAGATCGATACCGATCACTTTAGCCATATAGTTCCTCTCCTCTGGCGGACGGTCTCCGGGCCCTCCGACGAGGCGCCCTCCGGTACGTCCCCTT
>JAICVV010000223.1 GCA_025935155.1 Alphaproteobacteria bacterium | reverse complement strand
TTCGATGCCGCCGAAATCGTTCAGATCGTCGCGGTCGCACTAAGGATGGGGGCGACAAAGGCACAGTTCGATGCGACCGTCGCCCTGCACCCGACCGCTGCCGAAGAGCTCGTAACCATGCGAGAGAAGAGCTACTCCAAAGCACCCTGATAGCCGATCCGCGACGGTTACCCGCCACACACTGGCGCTGGCAAAGCCGCTCCCCTATATCGGCTGGAGCAGTGGAGTGTTCTTCGTGCCGCAGCCCTGGAGCCCGTGGAGCTGGCGTGAGAAGCCCGTCAGCCAGATGCCGGAATATCCGGACGCGGCCGCTTTGGCTCAGGTGGAAACTCGCCTGAAATCGCATCCGCCGCTGGTGTTCGCGGGCGAGGCGCGCAACCTCACGGCTGCGCTCGCGCAGGTCTGCGAAGGCAAGGCATTCCTGCTGCAGGGCGGCGATTGTGCCGAAAGCTTTGCGGAATTCCATCCTGACAATATCCGCGACACCTTTCGCGTGCTCCTGCAGATGGCAATCGTGCTCACGTTTGGCGCCGCTGTGCCGATCGTGAAATTGGGCCGCATCGCCGGACAGTTCGCCAAACCGCGCAGCGAAGAGAGCGAAATGCGTGCTGGGATTACGCTGCCTTCCTATCGCGGCGATAACATCAACGGCATCGAATTCACGGAAGAGAGCCGCACACCGGACCCCAACCGGTTGATGCAGGGCTACGCGCAATCGGCGGCCACACTCAACCTTTTGCGCGCATTCGCGAGCGGCGGTTATGCGGATCTGCACAACGTGCATCGCTGGACCCTGGGATTCATCGCGGGCTCGCCTTCGGGCGAGCGTTACAAAGCGCTGGCAGAGCGCATCAGTGAAACGCTTGACTTCATGGAAGCCTGTGGGCTGACGCCGGAAGCCATTCCGCAACTGCGCGGTACCAGCTTCTATACCAGCCACGAAGCATTGTTTCTGAATTACGAGCAGGCGCTGACGCGCATCGATTCCACCAGCGGCGAATGGTACGACACCAGCGCACATTTCCTCTGGATCGGCGACCGCACACGCGATTCCGATGGCGCGCATGTGGAATTCTGCCGCGGCATCAAGAATCCGCTGGGTCTGAAATGCGGCCCGTCCATGACGGAGCCGAATCTTCTCAGGCTCCTCTCCACCCTTAATCCGGAGAACAAACCCGGCCGTCTCACACTTGTCTGCCGCTTCGGAGCGGATGTTATCGCGGAGAAGCTGCCGCGGCTCATTAGCGCCGTGCAGCGCGAAGGCGCCAAAGTGGTGTGGTCTTGCGATCCCATGCACGGCAACACCATCAAGAGCCACGCCGGCATCAAGACGCGCTCCTTCGACCGCATTCTGAAGGAGGTGAAGACATTTTTCGATATCCATCGTGCCGAAGGTACCCATGCAGGCGGCGTGCATTTCGAAATGACAGGGCAGAATGTCACCGAGTGCCTGGGGGGCGCACAGGCGATCTCGGAGGACGATCTGGTCCACCGTTATCACACCCATTGCGACCCGCGCCTCAACGCCAGCCAGGCGCTGGAGCTTGCTTTCCTGATGGCCGAAAGCCTGCGCGCCGAGCGCATGAAGGATAGCAAGTTGGCGGCGACTGCCTGAACAATAACGGGACGATTCGGGGGAGAGGGGACGGGGAGAGGGAACGCATGGGTGTCGCGCGGCTTCTCGCCAAGGGCTGGTTGGTAGTTTGTGCATTTGCGGCCGGCCACGCGCTGGCGCGTGCAGTCGGGGGACAGGTGCCGCCGGTCGCGGCGCTGGTGAGCGCGTTCGTTCCGATGCTGCTGTTCGGCGCCATGGGATTTCTGTTCATTGCCGGTTACGGCCTTTCGAGCGGTCACCTGCTGTCGCGCTTCAAACCGGTGCATTTCGCGCCGGGCTTCGATGAGATCGTGTTCGCGCTGTTCGTTGTGCTCAGTTTCCTGATCCAGGTTGCGCCCTATCACGTCTCATCGGGAATCGTGAACGCGCTGGAAACAGCCATGCGCGTTGCCGTTCCGGGGCAACGCGCGCTCGAGGCAAGCCTGGCTCGCTGCAATCTGGATGGCGGGCGCGCGTTCTCCGCTGCCGCGGCGTGGTTGCTGGCGTTCGTGTTTCTGGGTTCTGCAATTTCCCGTGTCCGGATATCGGCCGCGCTGGTGCGGCTTGAGCGTAAGCGCCGCATCGAACCGCTTGGACCGCAAGGCATTGCGTTCGTTCTCGGTGTGGCGGGCGTGGCCGGCATTCAGTTCCTGTTCATGGGTACGCTTTATCGCTGGCTCTCCTGCAGTCTGCTCGGCGGCCTTACTGGAGCGTTGTTGACCGGCCTAGCACCGCTGTTGCTCGCCTACCTGATCTTCGCGGCACTCACCAATCTTCTGGCCACCCATCCGGAAGGCTGACGTTCAGCGCATTTTTGTCGCCAGCCATTTTGCTACTTCCTCCGGCGTGCGCTTGTCGCGATCCACCATCAGGTTGGCGCGCTGCATCGATGAAAGATCGAGCCTGCCGATCAGCGGCTGCAAAGCCGCGATCAGTTTGGCATCGTGCGCGTGCTTTCGCGAAACCAGCAGAATGGCATCGTAAGGCGGCAACGCGGATTTCGGATCGGCGAGCAGCGCCAGATGATACTCGGCGATGCGTCCATCGCTGGAGAAGGCGGCGATCGCGTCCGCATCGCCATCCTGCAGTGCGCGATACATAAAGGTCGGCTGATAGGTTTGCTGCGCGCCAAAGTGGAGGCCATAGGCCTTCACCACCTTCGCCCATTCCGGCCGCGAGAAGAATTCGTAATCGCCGCCAATCTTCAGGCGCGGGGCGTCGAGCGCGAGATCGGCCAGCGTGCGGATGCCGAGCGCTTTGGCGCGATCGCTGCGCATGGCAAGCACATAGGCGTTCTCGAAACCCAACGGGCCCAGGTCGCGGATGCCGTACTTCGCCGCGAGCCATTGCGCCGTTTGCCGCAGCAACTCTGCGCGCCCCGGCGAATCGCTGCGGTGCATCTGGTTCGCCCAGATGGTGCCGGAGTAATCGACATAGACGTCGATGTCGCCCGCGGCGAGGGCACGGAAGATAATGGTGGAACCGAGATCGCTGCGGCGGCTTGCCGGAATACCGGCCTGCGCAAGCCGGTCCGCGATCAGCGCGCTGAGCGTGTACTGTTCATCGAAATTCTTGGCGCCGATCGTCACTTGCTGCTGGGCCGCGCCGGCCAGCGGATAAAGGCTGGCAAGTATCACCAGCAGCACGCCGGCCGCCGCCGTCAACACACGGGATTTCGAGCGAAGCGCGAAGCCGTTCTCGGCAAGCGCCAGCAGCAGATCGATCGCAAGCGCCAGCGCCGCGGCGGCAACGCAGCCGAACAGCACGAACACCCAGTTCTCCGTCTGCAGACCGGTGAAGATGTAATTCCCGAGGCTGGTCTGGCCGACTGGCGTGGAAAGCGTGGCCGTTCCAATCACCCACACGGCCGCGATGCGAATGCCCGCCATGATGAGCGGCGCGGCCAGCGGCAGCTCGACAATCCACAGCGATTGCCATGATGTCATGCCAACGGCGCGGGCCGCGGTTTTGACGGTAGGGTCGAGGCCGGTGAGTCCGGCAATGGTGTTCCGCAGGATCGGCAACATGGAATAGAGCGTCAGCGCCAGCAACGCCGGCAGAAAGCCCAGCGCCGGAATGCGGAAACCGAAAGCCCGCACAGCAATGGACGAAAGCGCCAGCAGAATCGGGTAGAACAGCGCGAGCAGCGCGAGGCCCGGAATTGTCTGGACGATGTTGGCGATGGAGAGCACCGGCTCCCGCAACATCCGCGAACGGGCCGCCGCAATCCCCAGCGGCAAGCTGATGGCCGTGCCCAGCAGAATGGCGGAAAGGCTCAAGAGCACATGCTGGCCGAGATACTCCGGCAACACGGCCCATGCGGCTGCGAAGCTGCCGCCATTCACGGCGCGGCGCCCAGCATGTGCGCGAGCCTTGTGGCGCGGCGGCGCGGGGTTTCGATCATGTCTCGCACGAATGCATCCGCAGGCGCGTTCACCAGCTCGGCCGGGGTTCCGCTCTGCACGATGCTGCCGTCGCGCATGACGGCGATGCGGTCTGCCAGCAGCAGTGCTTCGGTCATATCGTGGGTGACGAGCACTGAGGTGAGGCCAAGGCGCCCGTGGATGTTGCGCACCTCGGCGCCCAGCTCGTCGCGCACCAGCGGATCGAGCGCGCCGAACGGTTCATCCATCAGCAGGATTTTCGGCTCCGCTGCCAGCGCACGCGCCACGCCAAGCCGCTGCTGCTCGCCGCCCGAAAGCTCGCGCGGATAACGCGCGGCGTAACGCTCGGG
>JAICVV010000298.1 GCA_025935155.1 Alphaproteobacteria bacterium | reverse complement strand
CGCCTGATTTACGATTCGCCGATGTCCGGTGAGATCATTTTTGAAGTTCGGGAAGATGAAGCGGACGGCGGTTATACAGCCGCTGCGCTTGGTCATGACATTTTCACCGAGGGCGAAACGTTGGACGAGCTGCGCAAGAACGTGCGCGAAGCGGTTCAATGCCATTTTGGCGATGACGTACCTGGGCCGGCTCCGGGCGTCATCCGGTTGCATTTCGTCCGGGATGAAGTTCTGGCTTCGTGAGGCTTCCGCGAAATGTCAGCGGTCCTGGTCTCGCCAAAGCGCTTCGCAAACTTGGATATGACCGCACTCGGCAAGCGGGCTCACATATCCGGCTGACGACAGAGCAGAATGGCACACACCATGTCACTGTGCCGGATCATCACCCGATCAAGCTCGGCACGCTGGCAGTTATCCTCAAAGCTGTTGCTGCGCACCACGGATTATCGATGGATGAGTTGCTTCGGATTCTCCGGCTTTAGGCGGCGACGCCGCTTATCAACAAAGCAGTGGACGACCTTCTGAACGGTCGTGACCGCGCTCCTTCGATCAGACTATAAGGCGGTATGGCGGAAGCGGCGGAAAATCTGTTCGGCGAAGGCGAGGCGGAGCTTGGCGAAAGCTACGGCCGCCATTCCACCGGCATTCTGCCGAGTCATGTGCTGAGGCGGCTCATCCGGTCCCATCGGGAAGTCCTGGCGGCTGAGGACATTGAAGAGGCGCAGATCCAGCCGGCCTCCATCGACCTGCGGCTCGGTCCGGTTGCCTGGCGGGTGCGTGCGAGCTTCCTGCCCGGCCCCAATGCGACGGTGCGCGAGAAGCTTGCCGCCGTCGCCATGCACGAGATCGATCTCACGCAAGGGGCGGTGCTGGAAACCCATTGCGTATACGTGGTGCCGCTGCTGGAGAGCGCCGAATTTTCCTCCCGCGTGTCCGGCATCGCCAATCCGAAAAGCTCCACCGGCCGGCTGGATGTGTTCACCCGCCTCATCACCGACCGCGCGCAAGCTTTCGACCGCATCGAACCCGGCTACCGCGGCCCGCTTTATGCCGAAATCAGCCCGCGCACCTTCCCCGTGCTGGTGCGCAAGGGTTCGCGCCTCAATCAGTTGCGGGTGCGCCGCGGCTCGCCGCAATTCACCGACACGCAATTGAAACGGCTGCATGAAGAATCGCCGCTGGTGAATGGTGTGGCGGATATCGACAACGGCCTCGCCCTCACCGTCGATCTCGAAGGCGACGCACAGCGGCAGGTCGGCTGGCGGGCGCGGCGGCACACCGGCATTATCGACATTGACCGGCGCAATGGGCTCGAGGCGCTGGACTACTGGGAGCCCATCACCGCCAGCCGGAACGGCGCCATCGTGCTTGACCCGGACGAATTCTACATCCTCGCCTCGCGCGAGGCGGTTTCGATCCCGCCGGATTTCGCGGCCGAAATGGTGCCCTTCAACCCGCTGGTGGGGGAATTCCGCGTGCACTATGCCGGCTTCTTCGATCCCGGCTTCGGCCATGAAACCGGACAGGGCCGCGGCTCGCGGGCCGTGCTGGAAGTCCGCTCCCGTGAGGTGCCGTTCATCATCGAGCACGGCCAGATTATCGGCCGCCTCGTGTTCGAGCGGCTGACCGACCCGCCGCCGGAGGTCTATGGACAGGGCATTGGCTCCCACTATCAGCGGCAGGGCCTCCGGCTCTCCAAGCATTTTCGGCAAGATTGATCGTGCCGGTTAACATAGGATTGGCCAAATTGTTGCGGCGAATCCACACTGTTGCGGAATCGGTAAGAAAGCCCCTTCACCCCGTTGCGTCTGACCGTGCGCATAGCACACTTGCACTTGCCGCGGGTCCAGAGGCGCGGGGAAGAGTATGGCGCCTCGCGGTAGTAAGAGGGTCCGCATTGCAGGGGGCAGGATGAGGCGGCTGCAGCGCATACGGCGCCGGCCGCCTCATCAATTTTTTCAGCCGTGTTCGACACCATGAACTCCATCCCCCCACTCCTTCGCACCAAACGCCTGATTCTGCGGCCGCTCACAGTGGCGGATGCGCCATCGCTGCTGGAGGCGCGCAGCGATCCGGATGTGATGCGCTACTGGGACTGGCCGCCGCAGAAGACGGCCGCGGACGTGGCGGAAGTGATCGCCAATCACCGCGCGCTGGTGGATGAGGGGCGGGTGCTGTGGTGGGCGGTGCTGCAGGCCCCATCCGGCCCGATCATCGGCGAATGCGATCTCTCCGATATCGATCGCCATCACCGGCGGGCGGAGCTCGGGTTCATCTTCCGTCGGATTTCCTGGGGAAAGGGCTACGCCCGAGAGGCGACGGAGGCGGTCGTGAAATACGCCTTCGGTCCGTTGGGCATGGAGCGCCTGTTCGCGCGCATCCATTCCGGCAATGAGCGGGCACGCCGCCTGCTGGAACGCCTCGGCTTTACCTACGAAGGAATGTTACACTCGCACGTCTGGCGCGAAGGCGCGCGCATCGATTGCCAAATGTTCGGGCAGCTGCGGGAGCGTTAGGCGCCCGCGTTTCGGGTGTTTATGAAGGGGGAGCAGATGCGAAATTCGATTTTCGTGATATTGGGCGCGGTGCTGGCGCTTTCGGCCTGCGATCAGAACAACGCAGCAAACGTCACCATCAAGGATAAGGATGGCAGCGTCGTCATTTCGGCGAATGGCCAGCACTTCAGCGTGCAGGGCAAGGACGGCGCGCAGAGCGAGGTGAACATCTCCGGCAATGGAGGGAATTTCACTGTGCATGCGGCCGACGGCAAATCGACGGTGGAGGTGAATGCTGCCGGCGTGAAGGTTGGCGGCAAGGTGCCGGAGTTCGTCGCCATCTATCCCGGCGCGAAGGTGGTTTCGACCGTGAGCGGCGGCGACGGCAAGAGCGAGGGCGGAACGGTCACGTTCGAAAGCAACGCCGCACCGGCGGCGGTGATCGGCTTCTACAAGCAGCAGACGGCTTCGGCCGGTTTCAAGCAGAATGTCGATATCAACAACAACGGCTCGCTGATGTACTCGGCAAGCGCGGCCGATCGCACGCTGCAGGTGCTTGCCTCCAGCGACAGCAGCGGTACGCACGCGCAGGTGACCTGGTCCGGGCAATAACGGCGGCTTCGCTCCGGCGCGGAGCTGTGTTATGCGTGGCGGGCGCGCGGGCGTAGTTCAATGGTAGAACGGCAGCTTCCCAAGCTGCATACGAGGGTTCGATTCCCTTCGCCCGCTCCAACTGATACTACGAAAGCTACTTG
>JAICVV010000292.1 GCA_025935155.1 Alphaproteobacteria bacterium | reverse complement strand
CTTCTTCGGCGAGGCTCTCCAGCGCGCGCGTGAGGTGCTTCTGCTTCATGGGATCGGCAAGCCTCACCCGGCGCAAAATTTCCGGCGCGAAATTCGGGATGCCGGTGAACACGACCGTGCCGCTTTCGGAGAGCGTGTCGCCCACCCGCAGCACGCCATGATTGGGAATGCCGATGATGTCGCCGGGCCAGGCTTCGTCCACCGTCTCGCGCTCCTGCGCGAAAAACAGGATGGGGTTGTGGATGCCGATCTGTTTGCCGGTGCCGGATTGCCTCAGCTTCATGCCGCGGCGGAAACGGCCGGAACACAAGCGCAGGAAGGCGACGCGGTCGCGGTGGTTCGGGTCCATGTTCGCCTGCACCTTGAAGACGAAGCCGGTGACTTCGTTTTCGGATGGCTCGATCGTGCGCGCTTCGGCGGCCTGCGCGCGTGGGCTGGGCGCATGTTCCGCCAACGCGCCGATCAGTTCCGTCACGCCGAAATTCTTCAGCGCCGAGCCGAAATACACGGGGGTGAGGTGACCTTCGTGATAGCGATCGGCGCGGAAATGCGGCAGTCCCGCCTGCGCCAGTTCCGCTTCTTCCTCCAGCTTTGCGAACACCTCAGGCTCAAGGCGCGCGCGCATGGCGTTGCCCCCGATGCGCTCGCGCTGCCCTGGTCCGTTTCCGAACACGATGAATTCGTCTGCATAGAGATCGAGCGCGCCCTTGAAATTCAGTCCCGCGCCGGCGGGCCACATCATCGGCGCGCATTCCAGCTGCAGCTGGTCCGAAATCTCATCGATGAGCTCCAGCGGGTCGCGCGCTTCGCGATCCATCTTGTTGATGAAGGTGACGATGGGAATGTCGCGCAGGCGGCAGACTTCGAAGAGCTTGCGCGTCTGCGCCTCGATGCCTTTCGCCGCATCGATCACCATCACGGCGGAATCCGCGGCCGTCAGAGTGCGGTAGGTGTCTTCGGAGAAATCCTCGTGGCCCGGCGTGTCCAGCAGGTTGAACACCGCGCCGCCATACTCGAACGTCATCACCGCGCTGGTGACGGAGATGCCGCGCTCCTGCTCGATCCGCATCCAGTCGGAGCGGGCGCGCCGCGCTTCGCCGCGGGCCTTCAC
The DNA here is from genome assembly GCA_025935155.1 of Alphaproteobacteria bacterium. Lineage (GTDB taxonomy): Bacteria > Pseudomonadota > Alphaproteobacteria > Micropepsales > Micropepsaceae > Rhizomicrobium. The sequence goes on along the minus strand of JAICVV010000292.1, from coordinate 2,293 downwards.
TGCGCCGGCCGCGCGAATGGCCCCGCCCAGCAGCAGGAGATGCTCGGTCAGGGTGGTCTTGCCGGCGTCCGGGTGCGAAATAATCGCGAAGGTGCGCCGCCGCGCGGCTTCGGCCGCCGGTGTTCCGGGCTCAACTGTTGCAGCTTCGCTCATGATGCGAGGGGGTAGCAGCCAATCCGCCGCTCGGGCAAGATTGATGCTCCGATCCCGCCAGCAGCTTCGCTTTCAAGAGGGAATACGCATGGATTTCGCCGCTGTCATCCGCTCCATCCCGGACTACCCCAAGCCCGGCATCGTGTTCCGGGACATCACGACCCTTCTGGGGAACGCCCGCGCCTTCCGCAGCGCGGTGGACGAGCTGGTGCAACCCTATGCCGGTGCGAAAGTGGACAAGATTGCAGGCATCGAGGCGCGCGGATTCATCCTGGGCGGCGCAGTGGCGCATCAGCTGTCGCGCGGATTCATTCCGGTACGCAAGAAAGGGAAGCTGCCGCACAAGGTTATCGGCGAAGAATACGAGCTGGAATATGGACGTGATAGGGTGGAAATTCACAGCGATGCTGTTTCCGCTGGCGATCGCGTGATCGTGGTGGACGACCTTATTGCTACGGGCGGCACGGCGTTCGCCGCCATCAAGCTGCTGGAAAGGGCCGGTGCTGTGGTCACCGGCTGCGCCTTTGTGATCGACCTGCCGGAGCTTGGCGGTGCTGACAAGATTCGCGCGCTCGGCAAGGAAGTCATCACACTTGTCAGCTTCGAAGGACACTGAGCCGCTGTCGAAAACGGTCGACAGCGAAACAATCGCGTTCGCGAACAGGCTGGCCGATGCCTCCGGCGCGGCGATCCGCCCGCATTTCCGCCGGCGCATCGACGTGATAGACAAGGGTTCAGCGCGATCGGGCTTCGATCCGGTGACTGCAGCCGACCGCGAAGCGGAACGGGCGATGCGCACAATCATCGAGCGCGAGCGTCCTGAGGACGGAATTCTCGGCGAGGAATCCGGCGAAAAGCTGTCGCGCAACGGCTTGCGCTGGGTGCTCGATCCGGTGGACGGCACACGCGCCTTCATTATGGGCCGTCATGAATGGGGCTCGCTGATTGCGCTGGAAGAAAATGGTGCGCCCGTATTCGGCCTGATCGATCAACCTGTGCTGGGCGAACGCTTCATCGGTGTAAATGGCGGAGCGCACATACGGACCGAAGGCGAGGATTTGCGCCTTCAGGTACGCCCCTGCGAGCACATTTCGGAAGCCATTTTGTGCGCCACGCATCCCAACGCGTATTTCACGGCGCGCGAACGTGAGGCGTTCGCGAAGGTCGATTCATGCGTGCGGATGACCCGCTTCGGCGGTGACTGTTATCTTTTCGCGGCGCTGGCGTTCGGCTTTGTGGACCTTATCGTCGAGTCCAGTTTCAAGCGCTGGGATGTGGCCGCGCTGATTCCGATTGTCGAAGGCGCGGGCGGCGTCATCACCGATTGGCAAGGCGGCCCGTGCGAAGACCGCGGCCAGGTTTTGGCCGCCGGTGACGCCCGCATCCATCGTGCCGCAATGGAACTGCTGGCCGGCTGAACACATAAATGCCCAACACCGCGCATCGACCCTCCCCTTGAGGGGGAGCCGAAATTGCGAGCCTTTGCGAGCGAATTCGGGGAGGGGTAATGTGCTATTTGGTGCCAGCCCCCTCCCCGAAAAATCTTCCGCTTCGCTTCAGATTTTTCGACCCTCCCTCAAGGGAAGGGTCCTGTACCCAAATAAGGCGCAAGCAATCTCGGCGTGGCCTTCAGGCTCGGGACGTAAGCGCGGCCCGGCTCGAGCCGCAAAACATAAAAATCAACCCGGAAAGAAGAGGGGAGCCAATGAAATTCGTCTTTCTCGCTACAAGCTGTGTGTTCTGCGGCATCGTGTATTCGGTGCCGGCGCTGGCGATGGACCCAGCCTGTCAGCCCCTGATTCAGAGTCAGAGGAGCATGGCGAACACTCCGGTACACATCTTCATGACCGAAACCCGGAGCTGGTCGAAGAACTTGTCGGGAGCGGCGGCGGGCATGGGCATGGGTGGGGCGAAAACTTCGCAGGAAATTTCCACCGGCAAGGATGCCTACGTGATGCATGGCGGCAAATGGATCGACATGCAGACGAACTTCGCCGAGATGACAAAGCAGGGCGATCCCAACGATCCAGAAATCAAGAAGGCGCAAGCGGGGTCGCGTTGCACGGCGCTTCCCGATGAGACCGTTGCAGGCCAGGCAGCCGCCGTTTACCAGCAGCACAATCCAGGGCTCGGCATCGAT
>JAICVV010000221.1 GCA_025935155.1 Alphaproteobacteria bacterium | reverse complement strand
TCTTTGGTATGGGCCGGTGACAGATACTTCAGAGCCGCTGAGACAAACGCCCCTTCACGCCCTGCACGTGGAGCTTGGCGCGAAAATGGTGCCGTTCGCCGGCTACGACATGCCGGTGCTGTATCCGGCCGGAATTCTGAAAGAACACCTGCACACCCGCGCCAGCGCCGGACTGTTCGATGTGTCTCACATGGGGCAGGCGTTTCTCTCGGGCGACGATCCCGCCCTTGCCCTTGAGCGTGTAACACCCGCCGATGTCGCTGGGTTGAAGGAAGGTATGCAGCGCTACGGCCTGCTGCTGAACGATGATGGCGGCATCAGGGATGATTTCATGTTCTCCCGCCTCACCGGAGAACGCGATCTGTATCTCGTCGTCAATGCCGGTACGAAAGAAGGCGACTTCGCCTACATTGCGGAGAAACTGAACGGCGTCGCCACGCTGCTGCCGCGGCCGGATCGCGCGCTGCTGGCGCTGCAGGGGCCGAAAGCAGGCGCGGTGCTGGAGCGCCATTCTCCCGGAATCGACCAGCTCACCTTCATGAAGGTGATCCGAACCAAGATTGCAGGCGCGCCGGCGATTGTCAGCCGCTCCGGTTACACGGGTGAAGACGGTTTCGAGATTTCGCTGGAAGGCGCCGATGCCGAGCGCGTGGCGCGCGCGCTGCTGGGTGAGCCGGAAGTGCTCCCCATAGGCTTGGGCGCGCGGGATTCACTGCGGCTCGAGGCGGGACTTTGTCTTTACGGTCACGACATCGACGAAAGCACCGATCCGGTCGAAGCCGATCTTGTCTGGTCCATCAGCAAGCGCCGCAAGGAGCAAAAGGATTTTCCTGCGGGCAGCAAGATCATGGACGAGATTGCGAATGGGACCGCCCGAAAGCGTGTCGGCATTCGCCCGGACGGCCGCGCGCCCGCGCGCGAAGGAACGGAAATCACCGACAAGGACTGCCGCATCATCGGCCGCATCACCAGCGGCGGCTTTGGCCCGAGCCTGAATGCGCCGATGGCGATGGGCTATGTCGAGTCCGCTTTCGCGGCAGACGGCACCGAAGTCGATTTGCTCGTGCGCGGCAAGCCGCTGCCGGCGCGCGTGGCGCCGATGCCGTTCGTGCCGCATCGCTATAAACGCGCATCCAAAGCGAACTGAAACCGGAGAACGAATATGAGCGAAACACGCTATACCGATCAGCATGAATGGGTTCGCATCGATGGCGACGAAGCCACCGTCGGCATCACCAAGTACGCCGCCGAGCAGCTGGGTGACGTCGTGTTCGTTGAGGTGCCGGAAGCCGGGCGCAAGCTGGCGCGGGGCGGTGAAGCCGCCGTTGTCGAAAGCGTGAAGGCCGCAAGCGAAGTGTACGCGCCCGTTGGCGGCGAGGTCACGGCCGCGAACGCGGATCTCACCGGCGATCCTGCCAAGGTCAACGCCGATCCGGAAGGCGAGGGGTGGTTCTTCAAACTGAAGATCGCCGACAAAACACAGCTGGAAAAGCTGATGACGGCGGATCGCTACGCCGAATTCGTGAAAGGGCTGTAGTTCCATATGCGTTATCTGCCTCTTACGCCGGATGACCGCGCCGCCATGCTGGCGAAGGCCGGTGTTCCCAACATCGATGCCCTATTCCGCGATGTGCCGAAGGCCGCGGTTGTCAGCCGCAGCGCTTTCGATCTGCCGGACACGCAAGGCGAACTCGAGGTTGAGCGCGCGCTGTCCCGGATGGCGGCGCGCAATGTGGCGGCCGGTTCGGTGCCGTTCTTTTGCGGCGCCGGCGCTTACCGTCATCATGTTCCGGCGGCGGTCGATCACCTGATCCAGCGTTCGGAATTCCTCACCTCCTACACGCCGTATCAGCCGGAAATTGCGCAGGGCACGCTGCAATACCTGTTCGAATTCCAGACGCAGGTGGCGCTGCTCACCGGAATGGAGGTGGCAAATGCCTCGCTTTACGACGGCTCGACCGCCACCGCTGAAGCCGTGCTGATGGCGCAGCGCCTGACGAAGCGCCCAAAGGCCGTTCTCTCCGGCGGCCTGCATCCGCATTATGCTGAGACGGTTGAGACGATCGCCAACCTATCCGGTGAAGTCGTCCGCGCGCCCGTCACGCCGGGGAAAGCGGAAGACATTGCGGCGCTGATCGACAATCAGACGGCTTGCGCGGTTGTGCAGAGCCCGGACGTATTTGGCCTTATCCGTGACCTGAAGCCCATCGCCGAAGCGGCGCACGCCAAAGGCGCGTTGCTGATTGCCGTGGTTACTGAAGTGGTTTCGCTGGGCCTGCTTGAGGCGCCCGGACACCAGGGCGCCGATATCGTCGCGGCGGAAGGGCAGGGCCTCGGCGTCGGGCTCAATTTCGGCGGACCATATGTCGGCCTGTTCGCCACGCGCGAAAAATTCCTGCGCCAGATGCCGGGCCGCCTCTCCGGCGAGACGGTCGATGCCGGCGGCAAACGCGGCTACGTGCTGACGCTCTCCACCCGCGAGCAGCACATCCGCCGCGAGAAGGCGACCAGCAACATCTGCACCAATTCCGGCCTTTGCTGCCTCGCGTTCACCATCCATCTTTCGCTACTGGGTGAAGAAGGGTTGACGCGCCTTGCGCGCGCCAATCATGCGCGTGCGTCGGCGCTCGCGAGCAAGCTGTCGCGCATCGAAGGCGTCGAGCTGGTGACGCCAAGTTTCTTCAATGAATTCACCATCCGTCTTCCAAAGCCAGCGGCGAGCGTGGTGGATGCATTGGCGGAAAGGAAAATCATCGCCGGCGTGCCCGCCTCGCGCCTGTGGCCGCACGAGCGCGATGTGCGCGATCTGCTGATTGTCGCCGCCACGGAAACGGTCAGCGATGAAGACTGCGATGCCTTCGTTAAGGCATTGCAGGAGGTGCTGTGATGCCGATGAACACGCAAGGCCGTCCGAGCGCGCCGGAAGCCATCGAGCACATCGAGATTCCCACCATCTCGGGCGATCGCGGCCTCGATCATGAGGAACCGTTGATCTTCGAACTGGGGCGCGAAGGCGTCACTGGCGTGGATATTCCGCAGGTGCAGATTTCAGACGAGCGCCTGGGCACCCTGCGCCGCCGCGGCCCTATTGGCCTTCCGGGCCTTTCCGAACCGGAAGTGGTGCGCCATTACGTGCGCCTCTCGCGCATGAACTACGCCATCGACGCGGGACTTTACCCGCTCGGCTCCTGCACGATGAAACACAACCCGCGCCTTAACGAGAAAATGGCGCGCCTGCCGGGCTTCGGCGACGTTCATCCGCTGCAACCACAGCAGACGGTACAGGGCGCGTTCGCGCTGATCTCGGATTTGATGCACTGGCTCATCACGCTCACCGGCATGCCCGCTGTCGCCATGTGGCCCAAGGCCGGGGCGCATGGCGAGCTGTGCGGGCTGCTCACCATCCGCGCGGCGCTGGAAGCGCGTGGCGAGAAACGCACGCGCGTTCTCGTGCCATCTTCTGCACACGGAACAAATCCGGCCACTGCCGCGCTGGCCGGCTTCACGGTCGATGAGGTACCCGCGACCGAAGACGGCCACGTCGACGCCGACGCGCTGGAAGCAAAGCTCGGGCCCGATGTCGCGGCCATCATGCTCACCAACCCGAACACCTGCGGGCTGTTCGAGCCGCGCATCAAGGAAATGGCGGACGCCGTGCACAAGGTGGGCGGCTATTTCTATTGCGACGGCGCCAACTTCAACGCCATTGCGGGCCGCGTGCGGCCAGGCGATCTCGGCGTCGATGCCATGCACATCAACCTGCACAAGACCTTTTCCACGCCGCATGGTGGTGGCGGACCGGGGGCAGGGCCTGTGGTGCTGTCGGCCGCGCTCGCGCCCTACGCGCCGCTGCCGCTGCTGGTGCATGAGGGCAACGAGCTGCGGCTAATTGAGGATCGCGATGCGATGCCCTCCGGCGCGCAGCCCTTCGGGCGCATGTGCGCCTTCCAGGGGCAGATGGGCATGTTCGTGCGCGCGCTATCGTACATGTTGAGCCACGGCGCTGACGGTATTCGGCAGGCGAGCGAAGATGCCGTGCTGTCCGCCAACTACACTCTCGCGTCGCTCAAGGACACCATGAGCGCGCCGTTCGGCGACGGGCCGTGCATGCACGAAGCGCTGTTTGATGACACGTTCTTACACGACACGGGTGTCACCACGCTCGATTTCGCGAAGGCGATGATCGACGAGGGCTACCATCCGATGACGATGTACTTTCCGCTGGTGGTGCATGGCGCGATGCTCATTGAGCCGACGGAATCGGAATCGAAGGAATCACTGGACCGCTTCATTTTCGTCCTGCGGGCGCTGGCGGAAGAAGCGAAGGCGGGGCACCGCGAACGCTTCGAAG
>JAICVV010000227.1 GCA_025935155.1 Alphaproteobacteria bacterium | reverse complement strand
TCGCCCGATCTGTATGACTACGCGCAGACCAAGGCGGCCACGATGAATTACGTGAAGTCGCTGGCGAAACAGCTGGGACCGAAAGGCATTCGCGTCAACGGCGTGGCGCCGGGCCCGATCTGGACCCCGCTGCAGGTAAGCGGCGGCGCGCCCATGGAGAAACTGGAGAAATTCGGTGGCCAGACTCCGTTGGGCCGTCCGGGCCAGCCGGCAGAACTTGCCTCGATCTACGTGCAACTGGCGGCCGCCGACGCAAGCTACGCGAACGGGCAGGTGTACGGCGCGGCCGGCGGGAGCGGCCAGCCTTGAGCGGCAGTGCGGTCGGAGCGCCTGCAGCGTTTCCGTTAGAGCGATTTGCTTCATAAAGGCTGAATGACTGAGCCAGGGCGCCAATACCGCGGCCTCGCCGACGGAGCCGCATGGCTCGATCTGCTGGATATGCGGAATGCGACTTCGCACACCTATCGCGAAGCTCTCGCGCGCTGTGTACCGCCGGATCAAGGTGCGAGCCCCAGTGCTGCGCGACGCCGTTTCTGCCCCTGAAGCGGCAGCTTGGCTCAGACGCTTAAGTCAGTGCTTCTTCGGCGGCGAACGGCCGATGGCGTAACCGTTTTTCCAGATACGCACGATCGATAATGTATCGCCGATGCGGCGGGTGGGATCGCCCTTCACGAGCACGAGGTCCGCGCGATAGCCGGGCGCGATATGCCCGCGATCGCCCAGCTCGAAGATCTTCGTTGGCAATGCGGTGGCGGCATTCAACGCGTCTTCCGGTGTGAAGCCCGCGCGCACTAGCAATTGCAGTTCTTCATGCGGCGATACGCCGTGCGCGGTACCCGAATTGGGCGCGTCGGTGCCGGCTACAATCGGAATGCCCGCCTTGTGCATCGCACGCACATTGGCGAGCGCCGTGGGGAAGAATTGCGGATGCGGCTTGTCTTCCTTTGCCGTCAGCGTCTGCTTCTGGAATGGGGAAAGATACGGCGCCACGCGCGGATCGGCCGCCAGTTTGCGCGCGATGTCCAGCCCCGAAGCGGCGGCCCACACATCCAGTGTCGTTTCGAGAAAAATGCGGTGCGATTTGGCGAGCGCCAGGAAGTCCCGTGTAGCGATCCTGTCCGGAAAGGTGTGGGCAAGCGCATCCGCGCCGCATTCGGTGGCCTCGCGCGCGCCCGATTCCGTTTGCACATGCACGATGGCAAGCCGTTTGTCTGCATGCGCGGCCGCAATGGTTGCGCACACTTCATCGCGCGAGAGCGTGGGCATGCGCTTCTTGCCGCCATATTCGGAGAGATCTTCAATGAACAGCTTGATGTAATCCGAGCCCTCCTTCACCCGCGCATCGACGAAAGATTTTGCGCCCACCGCATTGGCGAGCACCGGAATTTTTGCGGCATCGGTGGGCGGCAGCATCTCCAGAGGCGCGCCGCCCTTTACCGTCACGCCCAGGCCTGCGCCCCAGGTGTCCGCCGCGTCTGTTTTCGCAAAGGACTCGCGTTGTGGCCGCCATTTTGCGAAGTCCCGCGCCAGATCGAACATGTCGAGCTCGGTGGTGACGCCGAAGCGCAGCGCATCTTCCTGTGCGCCCGGAAAAACATGCACATGGGAATCGATGAGTCCAGGAATAAGTGTCTTGCCTGCGCCATCCACGGTTGGCACGCCTTGCGGAATGCTGCCGCTGCCCACCGAAAAAATGCGGCCGCCGCGCACCAGCACATTGGCTTCGGGGATCGTGCGCACGCCGTCGAACACGCGCACGTGCTGAATAGCGAAGCTGCCGGGCGCAGCGGCGAGCACTGGCGTCGCAACGCAAACGGCAGCGAGAATCACAAGGGCGAAACGGCTCATGAAAATCCCCAGCCTCAGGATGCAGAGGATGAGGTAGGAACCGCTCCGCTGAACTCAAGACCTGCTTCTGCCGAACCGAGTGCTATACCTTATGGGTCTGCGCAACTTCGGCACGCGGCCCGATGGTTTGTGTTGACGCTGGAACGCGAGGCTTCCCTTCTTAAGGCCCATCCACCTTGTAGCCATCGGCGCGTAAGAGCGCGGGGATTCCCTTCGGGCCCGCGAAGTGTCCGGCGCCCGCCGTCACGAAAAATACGTGCGGCTGCTTCAGCATGGTTTCGAGCTGCGCGGCCCAGGTGCGGTTGCGGTCTTCGAACAGCAATTTTTCGGCCCGCGGATTGTCTTTAAAGCCGCTGTTCATCAGGTCATTGAGTTTCGGAATATCAGCGCGTGCCCAGGCGTCGATCAGATCGCTAATCGAGGTGGTTTCGTTCAGCAGATCTTTCAGCGCCGCATCGAACTCCTGCACCTCCAGCGACTGGTCTTCGGGCATCAGCAGCCGCAGCTGCTGCTCCGGCGTTTCGAAGGCGCGGAAACTCACGCCCGGCCTGCTCGCGACGATGGCGTACACCTGTTTGTCCACGCCGCTGTCCACGGAGAAGTGCTGCTGGTTCACCATGCCGGTTTCCAGCACCAGCAACGCAAGCCATGGCCGCATCCGCGTGAGCTTCTCCGGCGGAACATGGGTGAGTGCGAGCGCTGCGGTATAATCTTTTTTCGTTTCGGGCGGCAGCAGAGCGGAGAGTTCGCTCCCCTTGGGCAGATAACCGTTCTGTTTCACGAATTGCTGGATGTCTGCCTTCTGCGTGGCATCCATGGGGATTTCGAAGACGAAGGTGTCCGCGGCTTTCAGGGCGGCATTTATCTCGGGCGTCCGCCATTGCATGTTCGACGGCAGCACGTGAATGGAGCCGAGCAGGTAGATGGTGGCTTTCGGCCCATGCACCGTCCACAGCGCGGGATGCGCCTGCACCGGCGCTGCGGCGGTTGGCGGCGGCGTTGTTGGTTCCGATTGCGCAGATGGCGTGGGCGCCGGTGCTGCTGCACAAAAGAACAGTGCCGCTGCGAGGGCGGCCGCGGCACGCGAAAGAACACGAACGAACGAACGCATCGCTTACCGGTAGGCGAAGGGCGGATCCTTGTGCCTGAGATCGCGGTAACGGTCACGCAATTTCGTCTGCCGCGACACCAGTGGAATGTTCTGGCCACGGATGAAAACGGCCATGGGCGCGCTCGTCACGTTCAGCGGATCGCCATCCCAGATCACCACATCCGCGTCCTTGCCCGGTTCCAGAGTTCCGTACTGATCGGCAATGCCCCAGACCTGCGCCGGGTTCCGGGTGATGGCCGCGAGCGCGTGATCCCAGCGCATGCCGTTCGCCACCGCATTGCCCGCGATCTGCGTGATGGTGCGCGCATAATGGGACGGATCGTTGCTTTGCGGCTGCAGCACGACGGTAACACCGGCTGCATCGAGGCGGGCCGCGCCGCGCAACGTGGCGCCAAGATCGGAAAAGCTGGCGGGCAGGTTGGTTTCCGGATCGATCACCACCGGCACCTGCGCCTGCGCAAGATCGCGTGCGACTTCCCAGGCTTCCCCGCCGCCCACGAGGATGAGTTTCAAGCGCGCGCTTTGCGCATATTGCACGATTTGGCGGATGGTCGAGGCGCGATCCGCGCGCACGATCAGCGGCTCCTGGCCCTGAATGACCGGGCCGAGGGCATCCAGATCGATGCGGATGCTGCGCTGGTCGCGCGCGCCGCCCGGGCGATGGTAGCCGGAGCGCTGCGCCCAATATTCCCGCGCATCCTCCAGCGTTTCGCGAAACTTGGCCCAGATATCGGGGCGCGAATTGGCCTGCTTCTCGCCGCCCGTTGGTTCGAGATCGACAAGCACGCCGGCCTGCCGCTTCACGATCAGGTCAGGGCCGTTGCCGAGATGGATAACGGCCGCGGTGCCGCAGAACACTTCGCCGCAGGCGGTGGGCGCAGTGAGGGAGCGCGTCACGCCCGCAATGCGTGCGACCGGAATGAGCGTGGAGTTGGGATTGATCGCATCTGCGACATCGAAGGCGGCGCTGTCGAGCTTCTGGTTGGCGCTGGTGTCGTTGGTTTCGGCAACGAGATCCACCTCGTCGATGCCAAGCTGCGTCCACGACGCCATGAGCCCCGGCGTGACCGGGCGGCCTTTGACGTTGATGATCTTTGCGCCGTCGGGCGGCGACAGATTGGGACCGACCTGCACAATCTTGCCGCCCTGAATGAGCACATCGCCGTCGTTCACCGTGCCCGCCGCACCGGCGGTGTAGAGATGACCATGCTGGATGAGTATTGCCGGTCCACCTGCGGCCAGTGGCTTCGCGGCCATCGTACTCTGCGTGCGCGCCGGTGCGGCCACGGGCGTTGCCGGTTGCAAATTGCGCGG
>JAICVV010000407.1 GCA_025935155.1 Alphaproteobacteria bacterium | reverse complement strand
GGCTGCGTGGAGCTGCTCGATCATCTCCCCACCGGAATTACCTTCCAGCGCTACCTAAATCCCGAGCGGCTGGTGGGTGACTCCGAACGCATCCACGGCATAGCGGACAGTTACCTCGCGGATCAGCCGATGTTCGCGCATGTCGCCGATGAGCTGCTGGAATTCCTGGGCGATGCGCCGCTGATCATCCATAACGCGGCGTTCGACATGAAATTCCTCAATTTCGAACTCCGCCGCGTGGCGCGGCCGACACTCCCGTTCGCCCGCGCCATCGATACCATCGAGATCGCGAAGGCCAAAATTCCCGGTGCGCGCTATTCGCTGGATGAATTGTGCAAGCGCTTCGGCGTCGATCTCTCGTCGCGCGTCAAGCACGGCGCGCTACTGGATGCGCAGCTGACGGCGCAGATCTATCTGGAGCTGGTCGGAGGCCGTCAGACCCGGCTGCATCTGGCGCCGGCTGATGTCGCGGCAACCATCGCGGCGAGCGAAATCGTTGTGCCAAGGATTCGTCCCGAACCGCTGCTGCCGCGCATCACCGCGGAGGAACTGGCGATCCACGCCGCGTTCGTTGTGGCCGAACTCGGCGCCGCCGCAATCTGGAGCTGGAGTTAAACGGTCGCCTGTGGCTGCTGGCGTTGTGCTTCCATCTGCCGCGCGCGGTAGAGTCCCGCGAAATCGATCGGTTCGATCATCAGCGGCGGCATGCCCCCGTCTCGGGTCACATCCGCTACGACCCGGCGCGCAAACGGGAACAGGATGTGGGGCGCCTCGATCAGCGTAAACTGCTGGACGATTTCCGGCGGCGCATTCACGATGCTGAACAGGCCGGCATACTGCAGCTCGAGAAGGAACATTGGCCGGTCTTCTGCCTTGGCAGTGATCCGCAGCTTCAGGGTCACTTCGTAACGGTCCTGATCGACTCCCCGGCTCTGAAGATCGACGCCCATCTCGATTTGGGGGCGGTTTCCCATGTTCGTCGGCGCGCCCGGATTCTCGAAGGACAGATCCTTCACATACTGACCGAGAATCTGCACCCGCAACTCTTGGGGCTGGCCGCCGCCGTCGCTGCCATTGGTCATGCCGGAAAGAGGATCGCTCATCGAAAAGGCTCGCTTTCGAAAGGGGATGGGCGGGGCTTACAGGGCGCAACCCTGCATGACAAGCGCGGCAGCTTCACTCAGGCGCAGAAATTGCGCGGCGACCATCCTATATCTGTCGCACAGGCGTGCTGGACCTCCATGCCTCCGAAGACTAGGCTCGGCCGTTATCCGGGGGCATGCGTCCGCTGAACCGGGAATATGATCGTGAGTTCGCAACTGCTTTACATTCTTGTGCTTGCCACGGTGGCCGGGATCATCCTGTTCCGGCTCTACACGGTGCTTGGGCGCCGCACCGGCAATGAGCGGCCGCCGCCCGAGCGCTTCGAGCGGGTTGGCGGCGCCACGGAACAGCCGCAGGCTGCAAACCGGTCGGTGCTGCTGCCCGACAGGAGCGCGCATGCCCCCGCGCCGCAATCGGACGATCCGGTGGCGCAAGGGCTGCTGGACATCAAGCTGGCGGACCGCAACTTCGATTCCGATCATTTCCTGGAGGGCGCGCGCAAAGCCTATGAGATGATCGTCGTGGCGTTTGCGCAGGGCGATCGCGCCACCCTGCGGCCGCTGCTGAGCGATGACGTGTTCCACGCCTTCGATGAGGTGATTGCGGACCGTGAGGCAAAGAAGGAGAAAGTCGAGTTCACCTTCGTCGGCTTCAAAGAGACGAAATTCACTGGCGCGAATTTGAACAAGTCCATGGCCGACATCACCGTTTCGTTTGCCGCGCAGTTCATCTCGGCCACATCGGATGCGGAGGGGCAGTTGATCGAAGGCGATCCCAAGGCAGTGCGCGACGTGACCGACGTCTGGTCGTTTGAGCGCAACGTGCGCGCTAGCGATCCCAACTGGCGTCTGGTCGCCACTTCCGGCGAGGCGGGTTTGCAGGCGCATTGATGGCGCGCCGCCCGCGCCCGTTTTCGTGGTTCCTGATTGTTGTCTGCGCCGGGCTTCTCGCGGCTGGCGGATTCCTGTTGTGGCGCGCCTATCGTGCGGCGCTTCCAAAGGTTGCCGCCGGTTTC
>JAICVV010000331.1 GCA_025935155.1 Alphaproteobacteria bacterium | reverse complement strand
CTTTGACCGTACATCAGAACGAGGATCACACTCGGAAGCGCGATCACGACTGCAGCGGCAACAATTTGTGCGGCCAGCGGATAGTTGAGCAGGCTTAGAATATGCACAAGCGGTGCCTCATTCATGGAGCTTGAGAACAGATGAAATGGCATTGAGCCAACGGCCACGGCTGCTACGATCACATAGAGCGCGGTGCAAATAGCCATCGAGCCGATGATGCCGATGGTAAGATTGCGGCCCGGGTCCTTCGTTTCTTCCGCCGCAGTCGAAACGGCGTCGAAGCCATAGAACGCGAAGAACACAAGCGCTGCCGCCCCCAGCATCCCGAAATTCCGATCCGCGCCCTTGGCCGTGGCGCCGTATCCGTAAGGCGCGAAAGGATGGAAGTTGGTCGAATTGAATGCCTGTATCGCGAGCACGATGAAAATGGCGAGGCCCGCAAGCTTGATGAGCACCAGCACGATATTGAAGGTTGCGCTTTCCCGCGTGCCGAGTACCAGCAGCAGGGTCACAACCGCGGAAATCAGGATTGCCGGCAGGTTGACGATGCCGCCGCTCATGACGCCATTGAGCAGTGCTTGCGGCACATTCCATCCGGCCGCCAAAATGAACGCGGCCAGGTGGCCCGACCAGCCAACCGCCACGGCCGCAGCGGCAACCGTATACTCGAGAATCAGGCTCCAGCCGACGATCCAGGCCAGCAGCTCGCCCAGCACCGAATAGGTGTAGGTGTAGGCGCTGCCGGCCGCCGGAATCATTGTCGCCATTTCGGCATAGCAAAAGGCAGCACATGCACAAATCGCCCCGCACAGCAGGAACGACAGAATGACCGCAGGGCCAGCCAGACCGGCACCAATTCCTGTCAGTGTGTAGATGCCGGTGCCGACAATGGCGCCCACCCCCATCGCGACCAGATGCGGCCAGCTGAGCGTCGGCTTCAGCCGGTGGGCCGCGTCCGTGGCGGCAGCGACTTCAAGCGGCTTTCGCCGGTTCCAGAATGCCATGCGACTCCCCTTCTCGCGCGCGGATCATACAGGGCCGCCTGCCCGGCGCGAGAGCTGTCGCCAGGCTCATTGTCGCTCCGTGTGAGTCCCGAATTCTCGCCGTTACGACACGACGAAAGAAAAGGGTATCGCGAGCTGCCGGGATGAGCCGCAGCCGGACCTCTTGTCGCCGCCTGTAAGCGCGTTTGCCCGCGCAAGCGAAATGCGTGCGCGGGCTGGCTTGCCTCACGTTCCCAAAATTTAAGCGGACGCGCCAAGTTTCGCGCGAACGGCGTCCTGAATGTACTTGCGGCGTTCGGGGCCCTTCAGGTTCTTGGATTTTGCTCCGGCCTTGGCCTCGTTCATGACGGGCTTCACCACGTCTTTCAGGTGCGCCTTTACTTTCGCCTTCATCTCGGCCTCGGGAATCCCCTGCTTGCGCAGCTCTTCCGTGTAGCGCGTACGTGCTTCCTGAACGAGCGGGTTACCTTTTTCCCCACCGCCCTTCCCGCTGCCCGCCCTTTTTGCCTTGCGTTCCTTACGCTTGGCTCCGCCAGCCTTTTTTTCCCGCTTCTTGGCGGTGGTTTCGTCTGCCATCGACACCCTCTCTGGTCATGAAAATTCGGGCGATACCTCTAAGCATCCGCTCGCAGACGTGCAAGTCCAATTGGCCATTCCCAGCGGTGCCTTATCGGTGAGACAGGATAGCGCGGCCCCTTACCCCCTGCGAACCCGAGGGCGCCCATATTGACGACTGCAAGGCGCTTCAGCGGCTCGGCGTCTCATGCGGACCCTCGATCAGATCTTCGCGCGGGATGTGGTTTGCCCAGACGGCCGTGTTCGAAAATCTCGTCTATGCGCCCGGCAGCATAAGCTTACTGCCGATGCCTTGAACGCCTACAGCGCACGCCTCGGTCAGGCTGCCGCGGTGCTGAACGGCAAATGATCCGGGGTGCTTAACTGGAAGGCGGCTTGTAAGGTCGAGAGTTGCAAACCGGCAGCGGCGAGATCGCGCGGGAAGTCATCGCTCACCAGATAGGCGAATTCTTCTTCGCGCTGATGGTGAATGGGATCGCGGGCGCGCAGCGTGTCATCCACATGGCCCGGATGGCACATGACGATGGAGCCGTTCGCGGCGCCTTCGATCGTGCGGCGGAAGAGGTGGCGGAAGGGCGCTCGCTCGCTGAAGTTTCGCATGCCGCGGAAGCCGTTGTTGATGCGCACACCTCCGCTGTGTGCAAGGCGCGTCAGCGGACCCGCCGCCCATGAAAGGTAGGCTGAGTCGATTGGCGCGGCGCGTGTCAGCATGGTCGCGTTCACGCGCTCCCGCGTCGAACGCACATACGCGCCGGTGCCTTCTGCCGCTTCAACCACCGCTTCGCGCACGCCGGGTAACAGGTGCACATGCTGATGCCCGTCGATGTACGTGGGCGGAGTGCCTATAAATGAGACGAAAATATCGACCTGCCTCTGAAGCTCGCGTCGAATCCTCTGCAACTTAAGCCGGCGAAGCCACCCGGCCATCAACACGGATCGCAACGGCTTATCGGCAGTTAGCGTGAAGTGCAGCCCGATATCCGCGTGTTTGAGATAGGGCCGCAGCAGCGGACCATCTTCCGCGAATTCCGGATACAAAGTCATGCAGCCGGCTGCCGAAAGGCGGCCTTTCGCCAGCAATTCGCGAATACCGCGGCTAACGCCCGGCGCCAGGCCGTAATCGTCGGCACATAACACGATCTTCCTTGGCGCCGCTTCAGCCATTGCGCGCGAGCGCTTCGCCGATGGCAGCGG
>JAICVV010000159.1 GCA_025935155.1 Alphaproteobacteria bacterium | reverse complement strand
ATCGGCTCGTTCCGCGCCAGGCGGCGCTGTTGACGGAACGTGCCATATATGGCACATTGCGCAATCCGGTGGGCTGCACGAAGTCCGCAGCGAGATCTCGAACGGCAGGATCGCGCGCGTGATCTTCCTTGTGGCGGCCGGACGAATGGTTTTGCTGCACGGGTTCATCAAGAAGCAGCAGCAAACGCCGAAGCCGGATTTGGAGTTGGCAGAGCAGCGAAGGAAAGAGGTACTGCGTCATGGCCCGAAAAAAAAATAATCCGCACATCGGATCCTCGTTCGATGCCTTTCTTGCCGAACAGGGGATTTTGGAAGACTGCGAATACCAGGCCCTCAAGGAAATGCTGGCCGATCAGGTGAAGGACGCCATGGCGAAGAGCGGCCTGTCGAAAACAGCGATGGCCGCGCGCATGGCGACCAGCCGCCGGCAGCTTGACCGACTGCTCGATCCGCAGGAGCGTTCGAACGTCACCTTGAGCACGATGGCGAAAGCGGCACGGGCCGTCGGACGCGAACTGCGCCTCGAACTTGTGTGACAAGACAACAAGCACGAGGAGAAATGGCCGTACCAGACTATCAAACGTTCATGCGCCCGCTTCTTTTGCTCGCGGCAGATGGCATGGAACATGGCATCAACAACGCGATCGGCGAACTGGCTGAGCAATTTCACTTGTCGGACGAGGATCGTTCTCAACTGCTGCCGAGTGGGTTGGGTACTGTTCTAGCTAACCGCGTCAGCTGGGCAAAGACCTATCTGATGAAAGCGGGCGCACTAGAGAAAACAAGGAGAGCGCACTTTCGCATTACCGACCGCGGAAAAGACCTTCTTCGTGAGCACCCGGACGGCATCAATTCGCAAATCCTGCGAAAATTTCCAGAGTTCATCGCCTTTCAACAGCCGTTAGACGAACGCTCGGGGGACAGGAAGACGGCTGCTGCAGATGGTAGCCAATCCAATGAGGCTCCGCCGGAAACTCCAGAAGAGGCGATTGAGCGCGCCGAAAACGAGATTACCCGCGCACTACAGGAGAATCTTCTCTCTCGTATTCATGAGCTGAGTCCCGCGTTCTTCGAACGGCTAGTCGTCGACCTAATTGTCGCGATGGGATACGGCGGCTCAAGAGAGTACGTTGCGCAAGCGATAGGAAAGAGCGGCGACCAAGGTATTGATGGCATTGTGAATGAGGATGTTCTAGGGCTGGATCGAGTCTATATTCAAGCGAAGAGGTACGCAGCGGACAACGTAATTGGGAGGGAGCAGATTCAACAGTTTGCTGGCGCTCTCGTCGGTCACGCAGCATCGAAAGGCGTGTTTTTCACGACGAGTACGTTTTCACGCACCGCGACAGAATACGCGCAGAAAGTGCCGCAGCGGATCATCCTAATCGACGGCAAGATGCTGACGAAGCTTATGGTGCAGTACAACGTCGGCGTTCGGCGGGAACGTAGCGTGGAGTTGAAGCGCGTTGACTTCGACTACTTTGAGGACATCAGCGACTAGGCTTTGTAAGAAGCGAGCGCTGAGTCTCAGCCGGCTTTCGTTCCGCGTTGCACCATTTCGTCACCTACTCCTCAAATCGGCTGCTTGAGTTGCGCTTGCGCTCATAGTGACGGGTGAGCGGGAACGGCGGCAGCCAGGACTCGCGGCGGATGGTCCAGCACTCGTAGGTTGGCGTCGGCTGGCCGGGCGCGTCGAGCGATCCCAGATGCACTTCGGTTTCATCGCCCAAGCGTCCGAACACGGGCGAGCCGCAGCGCGGACAGAATTGCCGCCCGCAGTAGTCGCGGGTTTCGCCTTCGATTGCCACCGCGTGCGGCGGAAACATGGCGGCTGCGAAAAACAGCGCGCCGTGATGCTGGCGGCAATCGAGGCAGTGACACAGACGGACGCGGTAGGGTTTGCCAATCGCCACAATCCGCACGTTGCCGCATAGGCACCCGCCGGTGAATTGCTCCATGGGTTGCATCTCCTAAAGGCCGCGGCTTCCCTTCGCGTGCTTCTGAATTGCGAACGCGCTCTCGCGTGCTTCGTTATAACGACGGAAGATCGAGGCGGTTTTCGCGGGCGCAGGCGATGGCGTCGTCGTAGCCGGCATCGGCGTGGCGCATGACGCCGCTGGCGGGATCGTTCCATAGCACGCGCTTGAGCCGCTTTGCCGCCGCCTCCGTTCCGTCGGCCACGATCACCATGCCGGCATGCTGCGAGTAGCCCATGCCGACGCCGCCGCCGTGGTGCAGCGACACCCAGGTGGCTCCGCTGGCGCAGTTGAGCAGCGCGTTGAGCAGCGGCCAGTCGGAGACGGCGTCGGAGCCGTCGCGCATCGCCTCGGTTTCGCGGTTGGGCGAGGCGACGGAGCCGGAATCGAGATGGTCGCGGCCGATAACGATGGGCGCCTTCAGTTCGCCGCTCGCGACCATCTCGTTGAAGGCGAGGCCGGCGCGGTGGCGGTCTCCCAGCCCGATCCAGCAGATGCGGGCGGGCAGGCCCTGGAAGGCGATGCGTTCGCGCGCCATGTCGAGCCAGTGGTGCAGGTGTTTGTTGTCCGGCAGCAACTCCTTCATTCTGGCGTCGGTTTTGTAGATGTCCTCCGGGTCGCCGGAGAGCGCGGCCCAGCGGAACGGCCCGATGCCGCGGCAGAACAGCGGCCTTATGTAGGCGGGCACGAAGCCGGGGAAGTCGAAGGCGTCCGTCACGCCTTCATCGAACGCCATCTGGCGGATGTTGTTGCCGTAATCGAAGGTGGGCACGCCCATCCGGTGGAAGGCCAGCATGGCGCGCACGTGCTCCGCCATCGATTGCCTGGCGGCGTGCTCGACGGCTTTGGGATTGCTGGCGCGTTTGTCTTCCCATTCGGCGAGCGGCCAGCCTTTCGGCAGGTAGCCATTGATGGGATCGTGGGCGGAGGTCTGATCGGTGACGGCATCGGGCTTCACGCCGCGGCGCACCAGCTCCGGCACGATGTCCGCCGCGTTGCCGAGCAACCCGACGGAGACCGGCTTCTTTTCCCGCGATGCGCGCGCGACGATTTCGAGCGCCTCGTCGAGACTCTTCGCCTGCACGTCGAGATACTTGGTGCGGAGGCGCATGTCGATGCGCGACGGCTGGCACTCGATGGCAAGCATGGAAGCGCCCGCCATAGTGGCTGCCAGCGGCTGCGCGCCGCCCATGCCACCGAGGCCCGCCGTGAGAATCCATTTGCCGGAGAGGTCGCCATTGTAATGCTGGCGGCCCATTTCCACGAAAGTTTCGTAGGTGCCCTGAACGATGCCCTGGCTGCCGATATAGATCCACGAGCCGGCCGTCATCTGGCCGTACATCATCAGGCCCTTGCGATCGAGCTCGTTAAATTTATCCCAGGTCGCCCAGTGCGGCACGAGGTTGGAATTGGCGATCAGCACGCGCGGCGCATCCGGGTGCGTTTGGAAAATGCCGACAGGCTTGCCGGACTGAATGAGCAGCGACTGGTCGTCTTCCAGCCGCTTGAGCGCGCTGACCATGCGGTCGAACGACTCCCAGTCCCGCGCCGCGCGGCCGATGCCGCCATAGACCACGAGTTCTTCCGGCCGCTCCGCCACCTCGGCATCGAGGTTGTTCATCAGCATGCGCATCGGCGCTTCGGTGAGCCAGGACTTGCAGGTGAGTTCGGCACCGCGCGGCGAACGGATGCGGCGGCTGTTGTCGATGCATGTCATGGCGTTTCCGCAAAGCGCTTGCAGGCGCGGAGAATGTTGTACACCGCGGTGCGAACGGGCGCGGCGTGCTCCTCATCGTACGGCGCGGGCCAATTATCCCGATTGTACTGGGTGTTACTTCCCCAACGCTCCTCATTCGGCTCGTGCAGATAGCAGCGGCACGCAAGCTCCAGTTGAATGGCGTGCACGCCGTTTTCCGGCTTGCCGTAATGCCGCGTGGTCCAGCCGCCTTTGAAACGGCCGTTGCTGACGCGGGAGAAGCCGCTGGAATCGCAAATGGCTTCGACCATAGCGGTGAGCGCGGTATCGCAGGAGTCGCCGCTGTTGGTGCCGATGTTGAAGTCCGGCAGCACGCCCTCGAACAGCCGTGGAACGATGGAGCGGATGGAATGCGCCTCGAACAGTACGACCTTGGCATGCTGCTCGCGCAGCCGCGCGATCTCGGCCTTGAGTGCAGTGTGATACGGCTCGAAGAAAGCGCGCCGGCGCCGTCCGATCTCCGCTGCATTTGGCGCGTTGCCGGGGCGATAGAGCGCTTCGCCATCGAAGGTCGTGGTGGGGCAAAGCTCCGTGGTCGCCTTGCCCGGGTAAAGCGAACGGCCGCTCGGATCGCGGTTCACGTCGATTACCGAGCGCGACATCGCCGTTCGCACCACCGTTGCCCCCATCTCCGGCGCAAAATCGTAGAGTTGTTCGACATGCCAATCGGTATCCTTGCGGGCGAGCCACGCCGACGCCACCTGCCGTTCCATCTCCGGCAGCAGCTCCTGCCCCGCATGCGGAATGGAAACAATGAGCGGCGCGTCGCCCCGCTCCACATGCAACCAGCTATGCATCCTGGCCCCCGAATACGCGTCGATGAAGCGGATTATAGCCCATCCGGTAAACGAGTTCTGCGGGTTCTTCGATGTCCCAAATGGCGAGGTCGCAGCGCTTACCCGCTTCCAGAACGCCGATGTCATCCCGCCCCAGCGCACGCGCGGCATTGCGGGTAATGCCCAAAAGGCATTCCTCGACCGTTAGCCGGAAGCACGTGGCGCCCATGTTCATGCAGAGCAGAATCGAGGTGAGCGGCGATGTACCCGGATTGCAGTCCGTGGCGATCGCAATCGGCACGTTGTGTTGGCGAAGCAGATGGATGGGCGGGAGTTTGGTTTCACGCAGAAAATAGAAGGCGCCGGGCAACAGCACGGCAACTGTTCCGGCTTCCGCCATCGCCATCACGCCTGCTTCGTCCGTGTACTCCAGATGGTCGGCGGAAAGTGCACCGAACCGTGCGGCGAGCGCCGCTCCGCCGCCATTGCTCAACTGATCGGCATGCAGCTTGATCTTCAGGCCGTGCCGTTGTGCTTCCACAAATATCCGCGCTGTCTGTTCCGGCGTAAACGCAATCTTCTCGCAAAACACGTCCACAGCATCGGCCATCGGCGCGATAACTGCGATCATGTGGCAAATATCGCCAGTGTAGGCTTCGATATCTGCTTCAGGCGGGCAAGCGTGGGCACCGAGAAATGTTGTGAAGACATTCACTCCGTCCGCCAATGCACGCGCCGCGCGAAGCATCTTGATCTCGTCTTCGAGCGTCAGGCCATAGCCGGATTTGATCTCAAGCGTGGTCACCCCTTCCGCGATCAGCGCGTCGCGGCGCGGGCGCGATTGCTCGATCAGCTCTGGCAGCGTCGCCTCGCGTGTCGCGCGTACTGTCGAGAGAATGCCGCCGCCAGCGCGCGCGATCTCCTCGTAGCTCATCCCCTTGAGTCTCTGCTCGAATTCGTGCGCGCGATTGCCGGCATAAACAAGGTGCGTATGGCAATCGATCAGGCCCGGGGTGATCCAGCGCCCGTGACAATT
>JAICVV010000287.1 GCA_025935155.1 Alphaproteobacteria bacterium | reverse complement strand
GGCATTTTGCATCCGGGCGAACTCGCCTTTCTGGAGCGCGTTGCGGACATTTTCGGGTTCGCGCCGAACGAGTTTCGCCGTATCCGCGCCTCGCACTTTCCCGACCGCTCGGACCCCTATGTCATTCTCGGCGTGGCGCACGATGCAGGCGAGGATGAGATCAAACGCACCTATCGTTTGCTGGTACGGGAAAACCATCCTGACAGCCTGATGGCCCGCGGCGTGCCGGAAGAATTCGTGAAACTTGCCAATGACAAGCTGGCGGCGATCAACACGGCCTATGAAAAAATCGGGCAAGAGCGCAAGTTCAACGGGCGGCAATGACCCTGAAGATCGTCGAACGCCCCTCGCCCAACCACGATCCACGCGCGGAAGGGCCTGTCGATATTCTCGTCCTGCATTACACGGGCATGCGCACGGCGGAAGAAGCGCTCGCGCGGCTGTGCGATCCGGAAGCCAAGGTCTCGGCGCATTATACGGTGGACCGCGACGGCACGGTCTACGCGCACGTGCCCGAAGAATTGCGCGCGCGCCACGCGGGCGTTTCCTACTGGGCAGGCGTGCGCGATGTGAATTCGCGGTCCATCGGTATCGAGATCGTCAACCCGGGCCATGAGTTCGGCTACATTCCCTTTGCGGAACGGCAGATCGAAGCGGTGGTGGCGTTGTCGCGGGAAATTGTGTCGCGGCATCCCATTCCGGCTTCGCGCGTGGTTGGCCATTCCGATGTGGCGCCGAACCGCAAGCAGGACCCGGGTGAACTGTTTCCGTGGGCGCGCCTCGCCGGAAACGGCATCGGATCGTGGCCACTGGATGCGCCGCCCCCTTGCGAATACGCGCCGCTGAGCGGCAGCGATTTCGAGAGATTCGTCAGCAATCTTCGCGAATATGGCTACGGCGTGCCGCCGGACGTGGAGTGGCCGCTGCGCGATACAATCGCGGCGTTTCAGCGGCGCTTCCGGCCGGCGCGCATCGACGGCATTGCCGGCGCGGAATGCGCGGCAGTTCTCAAGGCATTACTTTGAGGCGAACGGTATCTCAATGCCGGCGATGCCGGATGTCATTCACCCGCAGGTCCGTTGCACCGCGATCTTCGATGGCCTGCTCCCAGGACAGAAATTCCTCGAAGCTGAGGTCGTAGCGCTCGCAGGCCTGCTCGATACGGAGGACACCTTTCCTGACCGCGGCAACCACTTCTGCTTTATGTTGTGGCATCCAGCGCCTGAGGTTTGGCGGCGGCAGATCCGCCACGCCGCGTGAGCGGCCGCTGCTGCCGTTGACAAGGTGAATCACGTTTCGTCCGTCGCGCGCCATTGACGATCCTCCCCGGCACGTTGCACCAGACCAAAATCCGGCCGGGCGCACGCGGTTTCCGGTTCCGTATCGCGGCTCTTGTAATTCCCTAACGAATGGTAAATGGCTTCGCTAAATTTCAGAGATAGTCACCATGAAATCCCGCTGGTCGGATTCGGAAGCAAAGGAAGCCACCGCGCACTACGCAAAAAAGGGGGTGGGCGAGGATCTGGCTTTGCGCGTGTACACCACGCGGTTGCTGGGTGGCGATCCGAAGCTGGTGCTGCACGGCGGCGGCAATACCAGCGTGAAGACGCGGATGCACGATCTGCTGGGCGATGAGGTCGATGTCATCTGCATCAAGGGCTCCGGCTGGGATATGGGGAACATCGAACCGGCTGGACTGCCGGCGGTGCGGCTTCAGCCTCTTCGGCGGCTGCGCGCACTCGAAAAGCTCTCGGACGAAGACATGGTGAACTTCCAGCGCGTGAACCTGCTGGATTCGAGCGCGCCAAATCCCAGCGTAGAGACGCTGCTGCACGCCTTCCTGCCGCACAAATTCATCGATCACACGCATTCGACGGCGCTGCTTGCGCTCACCGATCAGCCGGATGGCGAGGCGCTGGCGCGCGACGTGTTCGGCAAGCGCGTGGCGTACGTGCCCTACACCATTCCCGGATTCGCGCTGGCGAAGAGCGTGGCGGATATATTCGACCGCGATCCGGAGGTGGAAGGCGCCATCCTGCTGAAGCACGGCATCTTCAGTTTCGCCGACGATGCGAAGACTTCGTACGAGCGCATGATTGAGTTTGTTACGCTGGCGGAAGAACGGTTGAGCCGCGGCCGCAAGAGCTTCGTTCAGACGCGATTGCCGGTGAAGCTCGCGGACGTAGCAGAAATTGCACCGATCCTGCGTGGCGCCTGCGCCATATCGCGCGACGAACAGGCAGGCACGGTGAAACGGCAGATCCTGAATTTCCGCAGCAGCCCCGCGATTCTCGATTATGTGAACGGCGCGAAGCTGGCGCGCTATTCGCAACAAGGCGTGGTGACGCCCGATCACACCATCCGCACCAAGAATTGGCCGCTGATCGTGCCCGCGCCGGAAGCCGGCAAGCTCGATGTGTGGAAAGACGATGTTGAAAAGGCGGTAGCGGATTTCGTCGCGCGCTATCACGACTACTTCGCGCGCAACAACGAACACGCCGAGCCGAAGAAGAAAGAACTCGATCCGCTGCCGCGCGTCATTCTCGTACCCGGCGTCGGCTTCTTCGGGCTTGGCGCTTCGGCGAAGGATGCCGCCATCGCGGCCGATATTGCCGAGAACACGGTTGAGGTGATCACCGATGCGGAAGCGATCGGACCGTACGAGCCGATTCCGGAAGCCGATCAGTTCGACGTAGAATATTGGTCGCTCGAACAAGCCAAGCTGGGCAAATCGGCCGAGAAGGTGCTGGCGCGGCAGGTCTGCGTGGTGACCGGCGGCGGCTCCGGCATCGGCGCGGCGACGGCGCGCGCCATGGCGGCCGAAGGCGCGGAAGTGGCGGTGCTGGATCGCGACCATGCCGCCGCCGACGACGTGGCGCGGAAGATTTCCAAGACCGCGCTCGCCATCGCCTGCGATGTCACCAAGCCGGACGACGTCGCGCGCGCCTTCGACAAGGTGGCGGAGACATTTGGCGGCGTGGATATTGTGGTTTCGAATGCCGGTGCTGCGTGGCAGGGCCGCATTGGCGAGCTCGACGATGAAACGCTGCGCAAGAGTTTTGAGCTCAATTTCTTTGCGCACCAGAGTGTCGCGAGAGAAGCGGTGCGCATCATGCTGGCGCAAGGCACGGGCGGGTGTTTGCTGTTCAACACCTCGAAGCAGGCGATCAATCCCGGCAAGGATTTCGGGCCGTATGGACTGCCGAAAGCCGCGACCCTTTTCCTGATGAAGCAGTACGCGCTCGATTACGGCAAAGACGGCGTCCGTGCCAACGCGGTGAATGCGGACCGCATCCGCTCAGGCCTGCTGACAGATGAGATGGTCGAGAAGCGTGCCAGGGCACGCGGCGTTTCGGTGGAACAGTACATGGGCGGCAATCTGCTGGGCCGCGAAGTGTATGCAAGCGAAGTGGCGGAGGCGTTCGTCTACCTGGCGCACGCCGAAAAAACCACCGCCGCCGTGATCACTGTCGATGGCGGG
>JAICVV010000141.1 GCA_025935155.1 Alphaproteobacteria bacterium | reverse complement strand
TCCGGCCTCGCGTGATGATCCATTGCGCGTGCTGCGCGTAACTGGTTCAATCTCAGCGCGGGGATCGGGGGATTTCACCGATGGCAATGGAAGCAGCAGCGCGGCTGGAGCCGCAGCGCCGGACGCCATTTGCGCCGTTCCGTGCATTGTGTTCTGGCAATGCACGGCGGTGTTTCTGTATCAGAGTGCAGCATGGAAACCTTTGGCCTTGCGGCTGATCGGCCACTGAGCAGCGTGGCCGCCCAAGGACGTTTTCGCCTGCGCAGGAGGAACATGTGCACGCATTGGATGCGTGGGACAGTTTTTATGTGATCGTCGGCTCGGCCGCCGGCGCGCTGATCGGCCTGCAGTTCGTCGTCATGACCTTGATGGCCGAGCGGCCATCGTCGCGCGTGAAGGAAGCGAATGCGGCGTTCGGGACGCCGACCGTCGTTCATTTCGCAGCCGCGCTGCTGCTATCGGTGCTATTGCGCGCGCCTTGGCCTGCAATGGATTACGCTGCGATTGCCTCCGGTCTCGTAGGGGCGGGAGGGTTCGTCTATTCGCTTATCGTAACGCGGCGTATGCGCGTGCAATTGGCCTATGCGCCGGACGTCGAAGACTGGTTGTGCCATGCGGTCATGCCGCTTGCCGCTTACGCCGTACTGATCGCGTCGGCATTCTGGGCAGCCTCGCATCCGGAGCAGGCGCTTTTCGGAATCGGTGCCGGTGTGTTGCTGCTGCTGTTTGTGGGCATCCACAACGCATGGGACTCGGTTGCGTTCGCCGCCCTGATGGTGCGGCAGAAACGGCACGAACCGCACGAATGAAGGTGCATTGAGGCCGCAGCAAGGCGCGCCAAAACTTCACTTTCGATAAGTTGCCTCTTGTCCGATGATTTATGCCGCCGGAGCGCTGCTCTTTCCTTGTCTCCGCTTTACCGCCCAACCCGCACACGCTAATTCGGCTCTCTTGGAGGAGCCGCGTGGCAAACAACGGCGACAAGCCAGAGCAGACGGTGGAAGCATTGCTAGCAGCGCCCGATTTGGCCGGCGCGCTGGAAAGCGAACAATTCAGACGTTTCCTCGACCAGGTTCCGCTCGCCATCGTCGTTTCCGAGATGGGGCCGCCCGAACGTATTGTGTATGCCAATCCGGAATTCGAGCGCGTGTCCGGGCAGTCCGCCGAAGCACTGGTTGCAAAAACCTGGGACGCGCTGACGGGTCATGAAAACGACGGTCAGCATGGGGCAGCGCGTCCGCTTGGCCGGGCGGTGACAGAGTCGAGCGACTACATCGGAACGTTCAGCATCGAGCGTGGAGAAGCAGCGCCCGTCTTCGCCGAGGCGTACTCGAACGTCATTGAAAACGAGGACGGAACACCCTGCTATCGCTTTGTGGCGCTTGTCGAGGTCGCCGCTCACCGGCGGCGCGAAGAGCTGGAAAAGCAACTCCGCGACAAAGACGTTTTGCTGCGGGAGGTTCAGCATCGCGTCAAGAACAACCTCCAGATGATCGCAGCCTTGTTGCGTATTGAGGCGCGAAACGCGGAGAATCGAACCGGATCCGGCGCTTTCGATCGCCTCGCCGGACGGGTGGAGGCCATCAAAATTCTCTACGGATTGCTGGACGAGCATGGCGCGGCGGACGAGATCGATCTCGGGATCTATCTCGGCCAGATCGCCACCGCTGCGCTGCGCTCGTATGCCGTTGAGGGAATCAGGCTCGATCTGAAGGTCGATGCCTATCCGGTGTCGGTCAATGTCGCGATGCCGGCCGGGCTGGTCGTGAACGAATTGCTCACCAACGCCCTTAAGCATGCGTTCGCCGGCCGCGAAGGTGGGGTGATCACCCTGCACAGCCTGTCCGACGGGAACGGCTGCCGGGTGACCGTGGCCGACGACGGCAATGGCCTCCCCGAAGGGGCGGAATGGCCGCGGCCCGGCAAGCTTTCGTCGCTGATCGTCCGTTCTCTGCGGGAGAATGCAAAAGCAGGCTTTCAGGTGGAATCGGTAGCAGGCCAAGGCATGCGCGTAACAATTACCTTCACCCGCGCGGCTGCGGCACCCGAGCAGCCGGCCAATGGCTCGCACGAAACGCGCTGATCGCGGCTTGCTCTTGTTTCGGCGGCTGCGCGGTCATGCGCGTTGCCGCAGGCGTGCTCCTTGGCTAAACAGCCCGGCTTGGGCCGCTGGGGACGGCCTTTCCACCATCAGGGAAGATGTCCATGAAAGAGCTCGATCATTTCATCGCCGGCAAGCATGTGAAGGGCACGTCCGGCCGCTTCGGCGATGTGTTCGATCCCGCCACGGGCGAAGTGCAGGCCAAGGTGGCGTTTGCGAGCCGCGCGGAGGTGCGCAAGGCGGTTGAGGCGGCGCTGGCCGTCTTTCCCGAATGGGCAAGCGTCAACCCGCAGCGCCGCGCCCGCGTGCTGTTCAATTTCAAGGCGCTGGTCGAGAAGAACATGGACGAGCTCGCCCACATGCTTTCGTCCGAGCACGGCAAGGTGCTGGCGGATTCCCGCGGCGACGTTCAGCGCGGACTGGAAGTGATCGAATTTGCCTGCGGCATCCCGCATCTGCAGAAGGGCGAATACACCGAAGGCGCCGGGCCGGGCATCGACATCTACTCCATACGCCAGCCCCTCGGCGTATGCGCCGGAATCACGCCCTTCAATTTTCCCGCCATGATCCCGATGTGGATGTTCGGCGTGGCGATCGCCTGCGGCAACTGCTTCATCAACAAGCCGAGCGAGAAAGACCCTTCCGTTCCTCTGCGCCTCGCCGAGCTGATGATGGAGGCGGGCGCGCCGGCCGGCGTCCTGCAGGTCGTCAATGGCGACAAAGAAGCGGTCGATGCCATCCTCGAAGATCCCGATATCAAGGCGGTGAGCTTCGTGGGGTCTTCCACCATTGCCGAGTACGTCTATTCACACGGCACGGCGCACGGCAAACGCGTGCAGGCGATGGGCGGCGCCAAAAACCACGCCATCATCATGCCGGATGCCGACCTTGACCAGGTGACGGATGCATTGATCGGCTCGGCTTACGGTTCGGCCGGCGAGCGCTGCATGGCGCTGCCGGTAGCCGTGCCGGTGGGCGACAAGCTTGCGGACGCGCTGATCGAACGGCTGAAGCCGCGCGTGGAAACATTGAAGGTCGGCCCGCCGACCGATCCGGATTCCTCCTATGGGCCAATGGTAACAGCGGCGCAAAAACAGCGCGTGATCGACTATATCGACATGGCGGTGAAGGAAGGCGCCGAGCTGCTTGTCGATGGACGGGGATTCAAGCTGCAGGGTTACGAGAACGGCTTCTATCTCGGCGGCACGCTGTTCGATCGTGTCACGCCGGAAATGCAATCCTACAAGGACGAAATCTTCGGGCCGGTGTTGCAGATCGTGCGGGCGCATGAATTCGACGAAGCGGCCGCGCTGCCGTCGAAACACCAGTACGGCAACGGCGTCGCCATCTTCACGCGTGACGGCGATGCCGCGCGCGAATTCGCCTCCAAGGTGAATGTCGGCATGGTCGGTATCAATTTCCCGATTCCCGTGCCGTTGGCCTATCATACCTTCGGCGGCTGGAAACGTTCGGCCTTCGGCGATGTGAACGTGCATGGGCCGGAAGGCGTGCGCTTCTACACCAAGATCAAAACGGTGACGGCGCGCTGGCCCAAGGGCGGCGTTCGCGAGCATCCGGACTTCAACATTCCGACAATGAAATAGCTTCAGGGGCACTGAATGTCGCAGACATTAGAGCCGCGCACGCGCACGTGGCTGACCTGGGAATGGCATGCCGCGCTGATTACCATTGTGGGCGGTACCATCGTGGCGCTCGCTGTGATCGCGTTTGTCCACTTCAGCAAACCTTCGCCGGAACAGATCGTGGCAGCCAACCGCGCCAGCCAGGCAGCCTTCCTCAAGAGCGTCGAAATGGTCTGCACTCAGGCGGTCACTACGGCCAAGAACTTCGGCATCGTCCCGAATTATGCCGCGCTCATGACGCGCGCTCCCACGGCGACGCAGGTTCGGGGGCGCTACGCCTGCGTCGGCGCGACGGCGGCGGCGCGCTATGTCATTCTGGTCGATCTGATGTGCCGCGATTTCAAGAACCCGCGCTGCGTGGCGCTTTACAGCGTCATTCAGCCCGATGGCACCGTTCTGTACCAGCGGCAGCGATAACGGCGCGCATCATCCTGTTGCGTGTGATTACCTCACGCCGCCCAGCCGGCAGATGTGGTTCCACTCGGCTTCGGTCACGGGCTGCACCGATAGGCGCGAGTATTTCACCAGCACCATATTCTTGAGCCTGGGATCGGCCTTGCATTGCGCAAGCGTCACGGGTTCGGGCACATCGCGCACGGCCTTCACATCCACAAGGCCGAAACGCCCAGTCTGGTCAGTCGGATCTTTCCGGTATTCCCCGATCACTTCGACAATGCCGACGATCCGCTTCTCGTCGCCAGTGTGATAGAAGAAGCCGAGATCGCCTTTCTTCATCTCTTTCATGTTGCGCGCGGCCTGCCAGTTGCGCACGCCGCTCCACGGTTCTCCCTTGCTCCCGCGCGCTTTCTGCAGGTCCCATGAGAAGGCGTCCGGCTCTGTCTTGAACAGCCAATAGTTCACCCCGCACCCCCGTTAGAATTCTGCGCCAACAGGATTGAAGGTCAGTTTCCACGGCCGCACTTCGGAGTGCGCGAACAATCCCGCTTTCACGTAGGGATCGTTGACATGCCATGCGCGGGCAGT
Organism: Alphaproteobacteria bacterium; assembly: GCA_025935155.1. Taxonomy (GTDB): domain Bacteria; phylum Pseudomonadota; class Alphaproteobacteria; order Micropepsales; family Micropepsaceae; genus Rhizomicrobium. The sequence continues at coordinate 1,209 of JAICVV010000141.1, read as the reverse complement.
TTCAATGTCCTCTGCTTCGAAGATGATGAGGCTGCCGGCCATCTCGCCATCGGCATCGAGAAACGGCCCGCCAAGTTTGATCGCGCCCGTTTCCCGCGCATAGGCGAAGTGCGCTTCGCGTGTTTCCATGCGCAACTTGAGCGAGTCTTTCTTGTCGGTGGCAATAACAACGAACAGCATGGCGTCTCCTATTCGGCCTTGAGCGGACGGGACATTAACAGCGGCACCGCGGCATCGAGCGCAAGGGTGCCATCGAGGATGGCGGCTGTGGTGGCGGCGACCGGCAATTCTACGTCCTCGCGGTGAGCGCGCGCCACCAGCGCCGGCGCTGTCTCGACGCCTTCGGCCAGCGGGTGTCCCCGCGCATCCAGTTCGGCGCGCGTTGCACCTTTGCCGATTGCAACGCCGAAGGCGAAGTTGCGCGACGTGGCGCTGGTCGCAGTCAGCACCAGATCGCCGAGGCCTGAGAGGCCCATCAAGGTTTCAGCCCGGGCGCCGAGTGCTTCCCCCAGCCTGCGCAGTTCGGCGAAACTGCGGGCCAGCAGCGCGGCGCGCGCGCTCTCGCCCAATCCCATGCCGTCTACAATGCCGCAGGCAATGGCGTAGACATTCTTTGCCGCGCCCCCAAGCGCGACGCCGATGACATCGTCTGAGGCGTAGGGACGAAAGCTGCCATGTCCAAGCGAAGCCTGCAGCCGCTGTGCGGCTTGCATCGGTGCAGCGACGGTAACGCCGGTGGGCAATCCGTTTGCAACATCGCGGGCGAAGGATGGACCCGAAAGAATTGCGATCCGAGCAGGGGGGAGAAATTCCGCCAATACTTCGCTCATCAATTTGCCGCTCCTGCGTTCGATCCCCTTGGCGCAGACCACAACGGGGGCACCGGGTTTCAGCGGCATTTGAACGGCCGAAAGGATCGCGCGCACATGCTGGGCCGGCACCGCCAGAAGGATCGCATCTGCGGATGTGGTTTGTGCCAGATCGCCAGTTGCGGAAATTGCAACGGGGAGCCTCACGCCGGGCAGGTACGCCGGATTTTCATGATGGTTATTGACCGCTCCGGCGACCGCCGCCTCTCGTGCCCACAGCGTGACCTGCCGCCCCGCGCGCGCTGCCGCGATGGCGAGCGCCGTGCCCCAGGCGCCGGCGCCAATCACGCCAACATGATCGTAACCCTTCGGACTTGTAGGGGGATCGCTCAAAAGCTGC
>JAICVV010000390.1 GCA_025935155.1 Alphaproteobacteria bacterium | reverse complement strand
CAACATGATTACTCCCCGCCAAAAGACCAACGCTGATAAACAAACGTTAGGATTTGCAGGAAGTTCCATGCGGAATATGGGCGCCTGAAGCGGTCCGGCAGGGGACCGACCCATTCTCGGCGGAACCGCTGCAATCGTTTTAGTGACAAGTCAAAGCGCCTCCAGCAAGGCTGCCGGGGTGTCGTTCAATCTCCAAGTGCGACGCCGGCGCGACGAGGATCGGCACCGCCGATGTAACCGCCCGGCACGCGCTCGATAATGTGCAGCCCGCTTTCGAGATCGCGCTCGACGACATTGTGACCCATGGCCGTGAGTTGCGGCGCCAGCGCGTTGAGCGGCGTGCCCTTTTCCAGAATCGTTGCGCTGTTGAGGTTGGCGAAGCGTGGCAGCGAGGCTGCCTGCTGCGGTGTGACATTTCCGTCAAGCATAGCGTTCAAGGCGCTTGCTACGTCCGTGATAATCAACGGCCCCCCCGCAGATCCGGCCGCGATTTTGAATTTGCCATCCGATCCGAACACAATGGCGGGCGACATGGCGCTCATGGGCCGCTTGCCGGGGCCGGGCGCATTGGCGACCGGCTTGCCATCTCGCGTGGGCTCAAAAGAGAAGTCGGTCAATTCGTTGTTCAGGAAAAATCCGTTTGCCATCGTTTCGGAGCCGAAAATGTATTCGACGGTGGTGGTCATCGACACGACCTCACCGGAATCGTCCACCACGGACAGATGACTGGTGCCGGGAAGCTGACGTGTGCGTTGCGGTGCGTAGGGCGGCTGAGTTGTGGGCAGTGTACCGGGTGCGGCGGTTCCCATGTCCTTGTGCGGATCGATGAGCAGCGCGCGCTGCGCGAGATAGTTCGGGTCTAGCAGACCCTTCACCGGAACGTGGATGGCGTCGGGATCCGCCACATATTGCGCACGATCGGCGAAGGCGAGACGCTCGGCCTGGGTGACAAGATGCACATCGCTCAAGGTGTCAGGTTGCAGCTGCGAGGCAGGGAATCGCTGCAGCATGCCGAGAATTTGAAGCACGGCGATGCCGCCGGAACTGGGTGGCCCCATCGAACACAGACGATAAATGCGGTAGGGGCCGCAGACCGGCGGGCGTTCCACCGCACGATAATGCGCAAGATCCGCCAACGTCATGCCGCCGCGATTGACCGGCGCATGCTGCACCTTGCCGATAATCGCAGCGGCGACAGGACCGGAGTAGAAGGCTTTTGCACCGCCGCGCGCGATCAGCCGCAAGGTTTGTGCGAGTTCTGGATTTTTCAGAATCTCGCCTTGGCGCAGCGGTGTTCCATCTTTGTGGAAAAGATACCGGCGAATATCCGGCATTCGCGCCATCTCCGGATTTTCTCGAAGATCCGCCGCAATTTTTTTCGTAACAGGAAAGCCGCGCTCGGCAAGCGCGATAGCTGGCTGAAACAGCGTCGCCCATTTCAATTTGCCGTAGCGCTTGTGTGCCAACTCCAGCATTGCGACAACGCCCGGTACGCCCACCGAGAGCCCACCCGGAATAACATCCATGTGCGGGCGCGGATTACCCTCGTCATCGAGAAACATGCCAGGTGTTGCCGAAGCCGGCGCGGTTTCACGCCCATCGAAGCTGGTCACTTTGTTGTGCCTCGGATCGTAGATCAGCAGGAAGGCACCGCCCCCGATGCCGGACGATTCGGGTTCCACGAGCGTCAGCACCATCTGCGTCGCAATGGCCGCATCGACAGCCGAGCCACCCTTGCGCAGCATCTCCAGCCCTGCGCGCGCTGCGTACGGATTGGCGGCGGAGATCATGTGATGGGTTGCAACGGGTCCGCGCGCCATAGCAGGCGGCGCAAGGAACAGCAGCGCCAGACTGAACGCGAACAGCTTTGATTTTATTGTGAGGCTTCTGAGAAATGGCATACGGCCGCTCATAGCACGCGAACGCGAAAAACGGGCAATGTCTTTGCGATTCTATTCTGCGGCAGTGCGGAGGCTCATTTCTGCCGTCAGACGCGCCGGGATCGCCAGCAGCGCAACTTCGCCCACCGCGCGTAACGACGGCTCGGACGCCAACTGTCCGCTGGCGTTGCGTCGCGCCGGCACCCGAGCTCCGGGCCGCCATGTGCGGCGATGGTCTTGAAGCATCCTGTCCAGAAAATGCGCGCGCACGCCGGGATTTTCGATCTCCTCCGCTACCTCGCGGCACAACTGCTCGTAGGTTTCGGTACGGTCGCCGGCGCGCATCACGGCCAGTTTCGCATAAGGGCCAATAAT
>JAICVV010000036.1 GCA_025935155.1 Alphaproteobacteria bacterium | reverse complement strand
GAGAAGGCGTGCATCGCTTCATGGGGCCGGCAACCCGGCTCCAGCGGGACGAGGTTCCAAAGGCGATGCACGCCGCCTTGCCGTTCAGCGCGAGAGTGCAAAAGCGACGATTTGGTCGCCGCGTTCGGTGCCGAGCTTGGAATGGCCGCCCGCGGCGATGACCACATACTGCCGCCCTTTCCACACATAGGTCATGGGCGTCGCCTGTCCGCCGGCGGGCAAGCGCCCGCGCCACAGTTCGGCGCCGGTTTTCGCATCGAAGCCGCGCAGATAATTGTCCATCGCCGCGCCGATGAACACGAGTCCGCCTGCGGTGACCATCGGGCCGCCCAAATTCGGCGTGCCGCTCTTGCCCATGAAATATTCGCTGAGCGGCATCAGATCTTCGGTAGTGCCGAGCGGCACACGCCACTTCACTTTTCCCGAATGCATGCCAATGGCGTAGAGCAAGCCCCAGGGCGGCGGGTTGCACGGCAGCCCAAGCGGCGACAGTACCGCCTCGCGCATCATGCCGAACGGCGCGCCCTCGTTGGGCGAAACCTCCTTCTCGAAAAACTTCTCGCGCACACCGGCGAATTGCTTCCTCGGAATCAGCGTGACGAGATGCATGACGTTGGAGACGTTGACGTACACGGTGTCATGTGCCGCATCGAAGGCGAGTCCGCCCCAATTGGTGCCGCCGCCGGTGAAAGGGTAGAGGATTGTGCCCTGCAAACTTGGCGGCGTGTACAGCCCGTCGTGCCGCGCATGCGCGATGATGTTCCGGCATTTGCCACGATCCCAAAAAGTGAGCCCGAACGCACCGTCCGCCTTGATGGTGGTGTTCGATAGCGGCGGCGGCGCGATGGGAAATGGCTGCGTCGGCGACGGCGTTTCGCCCGGCGCGCCGTGCTGCGGCACTTTGCGCTCCGCCACGGGAATGAGCGGCTGTCCGTTGTCGCGTTGAATGGTGAACAGCAGTCCCTGCTTGGTGGGCTGCAGCACCGCTGGCGCGGTTTTGCCCTTGTATGTCACCGTGCCGAGCGTCGGCTGCGCCGGGATGTCGTAATCCCACAGATCGTGATGCGTGGTCTGGAACGACCACGCCACCGTTCCATCCACCACATGCAGCGCGACAATGGCATTGGCGTATTTGCCCTCGCCCTTGCGCAGGCCGCCGAAAAAATCCGGGCTAGCGCTGGAGACGGGCAGGAATACGAGCCCCGCTTTCTCGTCCACGCTCATCGGCGCCCACACATTGGCGGCACCAGAACGAAACGGCGGCTTCTGATCCTTCAGCGGATCGAAGCTCCAGCGCAAGCTTCCGGTGACGGCATCGTACGCGTAAACGGTGCCCCGCAGCTCATCGACCTTCTGGTTGTCGTCGATGGCAGAGCCGGCGATCACCAGCCCGTGCGTGACCACCGGCGGCGAGGTGGTGTGGTTGCGGCCGAAGCGCAGCCCGTCCAGCTTCGCCCCCTCGCCAATGGTGACTGTGCCGCCCCTGCCGAAAGTGCTGCACGGCTTTCCGGTTGCCGCATCCAGCGCGATCAGCCGCCGGTCAGCGGTGTTGAGATAAATGCGCGATGCGCACGCGCCTTTCGCATTCGGCGCGCGCCAGAAGGCGACGCCGCGGCAGACGAAATCGTTCGGGTAATGGATTTTCGTGTTCAGCGCGGGATCGAAGCGCCACAGCTGCTTGCCGCTGCCGGGATCGAGCGCCGACACTTCATTGAACGGCGAACAGACGTACAGCCGCCCTTCGGCGAGGATGGGCGTGTCCTCGAACGAGGCGCGCTTCATCGCATCGCCTTTGCTTGTCAGATCGCCGGTCGAGTACGTCCACGCAACGGCGAGATTGCGCACATTCGCGGGTGTGACCTGCTTGGCTGCCGAAAACCGCTGCCCGCCTGCATCGCCACCGTAATAGGCCCAGCCAGGTTCCGCAGCCCGCGCCGGCATGCCTGCCGTTGCGCATGCCACCGCGAATGCAATTGCCCAAGGCATCCAATTCATCGCTGCTCTCCCGCGCAGGGCGCGCTATGGTCCGGCCCATGACTGAGTTGCCATGACTGAGTTGCCATGACCGAGTTGCCTGTGCCGGAACATGGGTCAGCGGCCGTGCGCCCGAAAGAGCGCGGGGATGGTAAGCGCCGCCGCGGTGATGTCTGGCTGCGGCGCGGGATGAGCGGCGATGCGGCCGGGACGAACGGAAATGCGCGGCAGGTGCTCGCTTACGGCTTTGTCATTGCTGCGGTCCTCGTTGGGGCGGTGAACATCATCAACATTATCACCATCCAGCATGACGACCCGCAGCTGGGACTTCTGGCGCCTGTCATTTGGGAAGGGACCAGCTGGGTCACAATCCTTCTCTTCCTGTGGATTCCCTGGCTGGCTTGGCGTGTCGCGCCGCCCACTGCGCGTCCGTATTGGCGCCTGTTGCTGCATTTGCCCGCGGCGCTGATCTTTTCGCTCTGCCATGTCGGAGGATTTCTGCTGCTGCGAAAACTGATCTACTCGCTGGCCGGCAGCCATTACGGCTTCGGGGAGCCCTTCGCTGGCCAATTCCTGTACGAGCTGCGCAAGGACGTCTTCGGCTATGTGCTGTTCGCCGGCGCCTTCACCCTCCTTGCGCATCTGCTGCGCCGGGAAGATCAGGGGCGCGCGCGGGATACGCCGTGGTTCGATATCCGCGACGGCGCGCGCCTGATTCGCATTCCCGTGGATGACATTCTGGCCGTCACCTCAGCCGGGAATTATGTCGAGTTCCTGTTGCGGGATGGGCGGCGGCCCCTGATGCGTACGCCCCTTTCCGCGATTGAATCCGAATTCGCGTCGCGCGGCTTCGTGCGGACGCACCGCTCCTGGGTGGTGAATGCCGGCGCGGTGACGGGCCTCACGCCGGAAGGCTCCGGCGACTACACGGTGGAATTGGGTGGCGTTGCAGCTCCCCTTTCCCGGCGCTACCCACAGGCGCTGGCACAACTGCGCGGGGACTGACCCCGCTCACTTTCCCGTCTCGTGCAGGATCTGATCGGTGGCGGTGGCGAGCAGCTCGTCCATCTTTATCCGGATCGCATGGTCGGAGCGGGCGATACCTTTGGCTTCGAAATCCTTGTGAACCTTGCGGAACACGTCTTCCTCGCCCGGCTCCTCGAAATCCGCGCGAACGACCGCCTTGGCGTATTCGTCCGCCTCGGCACCCGTAATCCCCATCTGCTCGGCCGCCCACAGCCCCAGCAGCTTGTTGCGGCGGGCCATGATCTTGAAGCGCAACTCTTCGTCATGCGCCCATTTGGATTCGAACGCCTTTTCGCGATCCTGAAACGATCCGCTCATTCCTATCCTCTTGATTGTGAACCGAAATCCCGCGCGACACCCGCGAAAGCCGCTCCACTCTAGCCCATGCGGGCCGCGCTCGCGAACCCCCTTGTGGGTGGCAACCTTGTTGCGCCGCGAGAGGCCGCCGGATAGGGTAGTCTCCCAAACGGGGCGCTGCCCCGTTTCGCTTTTTGGGGCCATCCCGCGCCCCGGAAGGACATTTCAATGAAACGCCGCCGCCAGATTTACGAGGGCAAGGCCAAGATCCTTTATGAAGGGCCGGAGCCCGGCACCGTCATCCAGTATTTCAAGGACGACACCACCGCCTTCGACGCCACCAAAAAGGCGACGCTCGACGGCAAGGGCGTGCTCAACAACCGCATCAGCGAATATCTCATGAGCCAGCTGAATGCGATCGGCGTGCCCACCCATTTCGTGCGCCGCCTGAACATGCGTGAGCAGCTGGTGAAAGAGGTCGAGATCATCCCGCTGGAAGTGGTGGTGCGGAATATCGCCGCGGGCTCGCTTGCCAAGCGCCTCGGCATCGACGAAGGCACGCCGCTGCCGCGCTCCATCATCGAGTACTTCTACAAGAACGACAAGCTGCACGATCCGTGGGTGAGCGAGGAGCACATCACCGCCTTTGGCTGGGCCGCGCCGCAGGACCTGGACGACATGGTGAACCTGTCGATCCGCATCAACGATTTTCTCTCCGGGCTATTTATGGGCGTCGGCATCAAGCTGGTGGACTTCAAGCTGGAGTTCGGCCGCCTGTGGGAAAACGACTACATGCGCATCGTGCTGGCCGACGAGATCAGCCCGGATTCCTGCCGCCTGTGGGACGCGCAATCGAACGAGAAGATGGACAAGGACCGCTTCCGCCGCGATCTGGGCGGCGTGGTGGAAGCCTATTCCGAGGTGGCGAAACGCCTGGGCATCATGCCCGAATCGGTGCAAGGCGAAGTCAAAGGGCCGGTGCTGGTAAGGTGATGCTGCAACTCGCGAGATCGCTTTCCTCCCCCGCAAGCGGGGGAGGTGGACCGCCGCGCAACGGCGAGACGGAGGGGGGAGCAATGTTGGCCAAGTATCCCCCCTCCGCCTCGCTCACTTCGTTCGCTCGGCACCTCCCCCGTAAACGGGGGAGGAAAGAGACAGCCGCATGAAGGCCAGAGTCTTTGTCACTCTCAAAACCGGCGTGCTCGATCCGCAAGGCAAGGCGATCGGCCATGCGCTGAACGGCCTTGGTTTCCGAACCGTTGGCGAAGTGCGCCAAGGCAAGGTGATCGATCTCGACCTTGCCGAAAAAAATGAAACCGCCGCGCGCGCCAGCCTCCGGGAAATGTGCGAAAAGCTGCTTGCCAACACCGTCATCGAAAAATACGAAATCGAGCTGAAGCCCTGATGGCGCCGCTCCCCGCGCGCGCTCCACGCCAACATCGGAACACCACCATGCCATTCACGCTTTCCCCGGCGGGACGAACAGGAACGCTGGCCGCAACCGCTTTCGCCGCCCTTTTTGCCCTTGCTTCCGCGGCACACGCGCAAACCATGGCGCATTCCGCGCAGAAGCCCGCTGCCGCCGCGCCTGCGTCCGCTACGTCTGCCGCGTCCGCGCCCGACACGGCATCCACAGACGATCCTGCCAAAGTTGCCGCAGCGCGCGATTTCCTCATGGCGTACCGCCCCCAGCTGAATCCGAAATTCGCGCAAAGTCAGCTCGAGAAATACAAGGCGGAGATGATCGCCCAGCTGCACAAGCAAGATCCGAAAATCGATGCCAAAGCGGCTGTCGAGAAGCGGCGCGCCGAGGTGCTGGCCCGCATTGACCTGCAACTGGACAGGCAGTCGCACGTCATCTCGCACTATTTCACCCAGCAGGAATTGAAAGCGCTGACCGCGTTCTTCAGTGGGGGAGTGGGCAAGAAACTGATAGACGTCACGCCCAACATTCAGATGGAAATGATGCGTCAGCGGCGCGTCAGCATGGGCCTCCCGAAAGGCGCTATGACAGGCAAGGTGGTTGTCGGCCCCGACAAACCGGACAGCAAGCCGGCCCCCAAGCCGCCGGGAAAATGAGTTGATAGAGTGAAATCCGCGGTTGTCGTTTTTCCCGCTTCCAATTGCGACCGCGATGCCGCGGTTGCCTTGGAGCAGATCACCGGCAGGAAGCCGCACATGGTGTGGCACGCGGATTCCGAAATCCCCGATGTCGATCTCATCGTGCTGCCGGGCGGCTTCGCCTATGGCGACTATTTGCGCTCAGGTGCCATGGCGGCGCTGTCGAACGCCATGCGCGATGTCATCGACAAGGCGCAGAAGGGCGTCACCGTGCTCGGCATCTGCAACGGCTTTCAGGTGCTGACGGAATCGCGCCTGTTGCCCGGCGCCTTGATGCGCAATGCGGGGCTGAAATTCACCTGCCGCGGCGTGGGGCTGGAGGTGAACGAGACGCAATCGGTCTTCACCCGCAAATACGATCACGGCCAGCGTGTGGTGTTTCCGGTGGCGAACGGCGAAGGCAATTACTACGCGGATGACGAGACGCTCGACCGCCTGGAAGGCGAGGGCCGCGTCGTGTTCCGCTATGCGGACGGCGAGAACCCCAACGGCAGCGTGCGCAACATCGCCGGCATTCTGAACGAGAAGCGCAACGTGCTCGGACTGATGCCGCATCCCGAGCGTGTGGTCGATCCGCTGCTCGGCGGCACCGACGGCCGCGCGATGTTCGAAAGCCTGCTGGAGGGCTTGGGGTGAAGGCGAGCAAGCTGTTGATCTACACGTCTGCAGCTACTGGAGTGATCGCGTTTCTGCTGCCCTTTCCATTCATGCCAAACGATCTCTCATCGATTGTGCCAGTCACCTATGCGTTCAGTTGGATTAGCGTCGCTCTGCTTCTTGCTGGCGTCCTGATCTACCGGTGGCAAGACAGCCGGTTTGCGTGGGCTTTGGTGCCAGCGCTCTTTTGGCCTCTGCAATACGTCCTAATCGTTGTCGGCTGCGCGACTTTGGGGGAATGCCTATAGGGCCGCAGCTTGCGTTCGCCACAGGTTCTGTGTATCATAAATGCAACACTTAGAGGACGAGGTTCGGGTGCGGGTTCAAGCCAAACATTCCCCTCTCCCCCTTTGGGGGAGAGGGGCCAGGGGTGAGGGGGCTACGGAAATCAGAAGCCGGAAGTCAGAAATCAGAACCGCTCTGTATTCGCGTCCGATTCTGACTTCTGACTTCTGTTTTCTGACCTCCGGCGCTCCCCCTCACCCTCGATCCCTCTCCCCCAGAGGGGGAGAGGGAAGGAAATGCGGGGGGACCCCACCCCCCAGTTTTTGCAATTCAAATGCGACAGCCCCCGCTGACCCACAAGATGTAGACGCAGTGCGGAGACACCCCTCCCATTTCCCAAAGGTTCGAATGGGAACTTTGGGCTCCCGGCTCCTCCCCCGCGAAGCGAGGGACGGGGACCGTCGAGCGCAGCGAGATGGTGGAGGGGGCGAGCGCCGCGGGACTTCCGCCCCCCTCCCCGCCTCCCGCCTTCGCCAAGGCTTCGGCCGGTCCAATGCCAAGTCCGGTGAAGCTGCGGAGCAGCGAAGACGGATCGGCGGTACTCCCCCCGCTTTGCGGGGGGAGAGCCATTTCGTCCTCTGCGGCTCCGCGTCTCCGCGTGAAAATCCCCCCTTCAGTCATCGGTCGCGGACGCGGCCGATGACAGCTTCCCCCACAAGGGGGGAAGCGGAGCGTCGTATCTTCGGGGGTTTGTCATGAGCTCCCCCATCGCCCCTGAGATCGTCAAGGAACACGGGCTCAGCCCGGATGAATACAGCCGTATCCAGCAGCTGCTGGGCCGAGAACCCACGCTCGTCGAGCTCGGCATATTCAGTGTCATGTGGAGCGAACACTGTTCATACAAGTCGACCCGTGTTCACCTGGCGAAGCTCCCCACCAAGGCCCCTTGGGTCCTCCAGGGCCCCGGCGAGAACGCCGGGGTGATCGACATCGGCGACGGCGATGCCTGCATCTTCAAGATGGAATCCCACAACCACCCCTCCTTCATCGAGCCCTACCAGGGCGCGGCCACCGGCGTGGGCGGCATCATGCGCGATGTTTTCACCATGGGGGCGCGGCCCATCGCCATGCTGAATGCGCTGCGCTTTGGAGAGCCGGAGCACCCCAAGACTCGCCACCTCGTTTCCGGGGTGGTGGCCGGCATCGGCGGCTACGGCAACTGCATGGGCGTGCCCACGGTGGGCGGCGAGGTGAATTTCCACCGCTCCTACAACGGCAACATTCTCGTCAACGCCATGTGCGTGGGGTTGGCGCGCGCCGATCGCATCTTCAAGAGCGCGGCGAAGGGCGCCGGCAACCCGGTAGTCTACATCGGCTCGAAGACGGGGCGCGACGGCATCCACGGCGCCACCATGGCCAGCGCCGAATTCAGCGAAGATTCGGAAGAGAAGCGGCCGACCGTGCAGGTGGGCGATCCGTTCACGGAGAAATTGCTGCTGGAGGCGTGCCTGGAGCTGATGGAGACGGACGCCATCATCGCCATTCAGGACATGGGTGCGGCGGGGCTGACGTCATCCAGCGCCGAGATGGGCGATAAGGGCGGCAGCGGCATCGAACTGGATCTGGACAAGGTGCCCCAGCGCGAAGAAGGCATGACGGCCTACGAGATGATGCTGTCGGAATCGCAGGAGCGCATGCTGGCGGTGCTGAAGCCGGGGCGCGAAGCGGAAGCCGAACGCATCTTCAAAAAGTGGGAGCTGGATTTCGCGGTGATCGGGATTACCACCGATACCAAACGGCTGGTGGTAAAGCACAAGGGCAAAATCGAAGCCGACATGCCGATCACGGCTTTGTCCGACGAAGCGCCGCGCTACGAGCGGCCGTATCAGAAGCGCGCGGCGACGAACGGCAAGGTTGACGTTTCATCTGGCAAACCGATTCTGGAATCGCTGCAAAAAATTCTCGCTTCGCCCGACATGGCATCGCGGCGCTGGGTGTGGGAGCAGTACGATCACACGGTCATGGCCGATACCGTGCAGCGCCCCGGCGGCGATGCAGCGGTCGTGCGCGTGCACAACACCAACAAGGGTCTCGCGATCACCACCGATGTATCGCCCCGCTACTGCAAAGCCGATCCCTACGAAGGCGCGAAGCAGGCGGTGGCGGAAGCCTGGCGCAACATCACCGCGGTGGGCGCCAAGCCGCTGGCGATCACCGACAATCTGAACTACGGCAATCCCGAGAAGCCGGAGATCATGGGCCAGATCGTGGCGGGCGTGGATGGCATCGGCGAGGCAGCCCGCGCGCTCGACTTCCCGGTGATCGGCGGTAATTGCTCGCTCTACAACGAGACCAATGGCGAAGGCATTCTGCCGACGCCGGCAATCGGCGGCGTGGGGCTGATGGCGGATGTGCACCGCATGGCCACGATCGCGTTGAAGCGCGAAGACGACGCCATCATCGTCATCGGCGAAACGCGCGGACATTTGGGACAATCGACCTACCTGCGCGAGATCGAAGGCCGCGAAACGGGCGCCTGCCCGCCGGTTGACCTCGCTGTGGAGCGCGAGAACGGTGATTTCGTCCGTTCACTGATTGAAACCGGCCGCGTCGATACCGTGCACGACGTCTCCGATGGCGGCCTGCTGGTTGCGCTCGCGGAAATGGCGCTGGCCGGCAACATCGGGCTCGAAGTCGGGATCGCCGGCGAGACCACCGAAAGCATCCCCTTCTTCTTCGGCGAAGATCAGGCGCGTTATGTGCTTGCGGTTCCGGCGGAACACACGCAGGACATCCTCGACGAGGCGCGTGATCGCGGCATCTTCGTCACCGCGCTGGGCAAAACGCACGCGGCGAAAACCCTGCGCATCACCAACGAAGGCGAGATTTCTCTCTCGCAACTTCGCGAGAGCTACGAAACCTGGTTTCCCAATTACATGTCATCCGAAGAAATCCCGGTGACGAATTGATGATAAGTATGTCGAGAAATTGGCCACCCAAGCTAAAGCTGCCGCACTCTCCTCCGCGTTCTCCGCGGCTCCGCGTGCCAAAAGAATCTCACGCGGAGGCGCAGAGAGAGCGTCGTTGCGGCGGCATCACTGTGATAGGATAGCGCAATGGGTATGCATGCATCCGAAATCGAGAAGCTGATCAGGGAGGCGTTCCCCGACGCCGACATCACCATGACCGATCTCGCCGGCGACAACGATCACTGGTCGGCGATGGTGGTGTCGTCCGCCTTCAAGGGAAAGAACCGCGTGCAGCAGCACCAGATGGTGTACGCGGCGCTGAAAGGGAAAATGGGCGGCGAACTCCACGCGTTGCAGCTGCAAACCGCCGCGAAGGATTGACACGGCAGCCTTGACAAAGCACGTCAGTGACGTAAGTGTGCCTTGTGAGGATCGTCCGTACGGCGCTGTATCTCCGTTGTTTGAAAAAACTTGGTGCCAGCGCCGAGGATGTCACGAATGCCGAAGCCGCTGTCATTGCGAATCCGCTTGCTGGAGATGTCATTCCGAGCATGCGCGGTATACGGAAGATTCGCTTTGCAATGCGAGGCAAGGGCAAACGTGGCGGCGGCCGGGCGATCTATTACGTGGTTTGGAACGACGATCTCGCCTACATGATCTTCGCGTATTCGAAGGCGATGCAGGAGGATCTTTCGGCAAGGCAGCGGGAGTTGGCACTTGAAATCGTCGAAGCGCTCAAGCGCGGCAAAGCGTAAGCAGACGGCGGAAGCGGATACCGAATTTGGCCGCATGCTGGTCCAAGGGCTGAAGGAAGTTCTTGCGCATCAGCGCGGCGAGATCGAGCTTGAGACCGTGACATACGATGTCATGCCGCCGGCGCGCGTGAAGGCGATCCGCAAGCATGTCTCCAAATCGGCGCGGGATTTCGAGAAGCGCTACCACATTCCGGCGCGCACCCTGGAGGGGTGGGAGCAAGGCCGCCGCAAGCCGGACATGACGGCGCGGATTCTTCTCCGGGTGATCGAGCGCGAACCGAAAGCGGTGGAGCGGGCGCTGAATGATTAGAATCGGCGGCGAGCTCTACGCGCTTCATCTCCAAACCGCCGCGAAGGATTAGGCGCGATGAAGGGGAGTGAGCGGATTGGAAAGCCGATTAATCGTGTCGCCGTAGCGTTTTGGGTTATTGCTGTAATCTTCTTGTTTGCCGATGTCCCGATGATGCTTGCCATCCGGGAATGGGGGCGAGAAGTAAGTCACAGCCAAGGTGCTCCGATGGGTAACTTCGTTACCTTTTCAAACGCCTGGTACGAAACGCGATCAGCTCTGCTAGGAGCAGGGCAGCTTGCGGGCATAGGCACGATAATCGAATTGTTAGATCGCATTCGTTGGACGCTCTTGTCAAAAGAGGAACGTCTCCAGCGCAAGGCAAGCAGGTTGTTCTGGCATGTCAGGAATTGGCCTCATGCTGAGGAGACGGATTCAGAGCTGTAACAGCGCGGTCTTGACCCGATCATCGCCGGTGCTTACGTCACGCCACTGAACTGAGGAATATCTTATGACCGAGACCGCCCATGACCGCATTGCCAGCGACATCGCATCGAACGATGTGGTGCTCTACATGAAAGGCACGCCGGTGTTTCCGCAATGCGGCTTCTCGGCGGCGACGGTGCAGATCCTCTCCAACCTCGGGGTAAAGTTCAAAGCCGTGGACGTTCTGAAGGATCCGGAAGTGCGCCAGGGCATCAAGGAATTCTCCAACTGGCCGACCATTCCGCAGCTCTATGTGAAGGGCGAGTTCGTCGGCGGCTGCGATATTCTGCGCGAGATGTATGAGGCAGACGAGCTCAAGCCCTTCCTCGCCGAAAAGGGCATCGCGCTGGAAACGGCGTAACGGTCAGCGCTGAAACTGCACCAGCGGCTGGTGATCGTTGCTGGAATTGATGCAGGGCAGCCCGAGATTCGCGGTGGGCTTGTCGACATCGCAGGGCTTTTCCATCGGCACAAACGG
>JAICVV010000304.1 GCA_025935155.1 Alphaproteobacteria bacterium | reverse complement strand
GCGCAGGAGGCATGGTTGTTTCTGGCCGAGCAGCTCCAAACGCGCCGGCAGCCATAAAGCCGTGTGCCGCAATTATTGCAAATAGCGGCACAGACTCCGCCCGGCTCTGGATGCAATGCACGGGTAACGCTGTTAGTATTGATGAACAAAGGTGGGGCTGGAGATGGCGAACTCTGACCGAGCGCCGAACGGCGGAAGCGAACCGCAACCGCGTAAGACCATTGTTGGCATCGGCGCCTCTGCTGGCGGCGTCAGGGCGCTAAGCGACTTTTTCGAAGCGCTGCCTGCCGAACCGGGCGCCGCCTTTGTCGTGATCGCGCATCTCGACCCTGAGAGCCGCAGCGAACTGGCGCAAATCCTCGGCGCACGCAGCAGAATGCCGGTCACGCAAGTGACAGGAACATCGGAACTGAAATCCGATTGCGTCTATGTCATTCCGCCCGACCGGCAGCTGCGAATCTCCGACGATGAAATCTCCGCGATTCCCTTCGAGGAGCCGCGCGGCCAGCGCATGCCGATCGATTTCTTTTTCCGCTCGCTGGCGGAACAGCATGGCGACGGCTTCGCCGTGATTTTCACAGGCGCGGGTTCGGATGGCGCGGTCGGCGTGAAAGCAATCAAGGAGCACGGGGGCATCATTCTGGTGCAGGATCCGGACGAGGCGGAATACCCGCCCATGCCGCGCGCTGCCATCGCCACCGGAACCGCGGACGTTGTGCTGCCCGTGAAACAACTGGCAGAGCGGCTGGTAGAGCTTATTGCGGCGAAGCGGCAAAATTTTCCCGGCGCGAGGCCCGCCGATGAAGACGATGCGCTCCGCCGCATTCTGGCGCATTTGCGCGTGCGCACCGGCCACGACTTCTCGCATTACAAGCGCTCGACAATCCTGCGGCGCATCGCGCGCCGCATGCAGGTCGCGCGCAAGGAGACTTTCGACGAGTACTTCGCGCATCTCCGCGAAAGCACCGACGAGGCCCAACTGCTGCTTGCCGACCTGCTTATTTCGGTGACCACGTTCTTCCGCGATCATCAGGCGTTCGACAGCCTGGCGCGAAACGCCGTTCCCAACCTGTTTATCGACAAGGATTCGACCGGCTCTATCCGCGTCTGGGTAGCGGGCTGCGCCACGGGGGAGGAGGCGTACAGCATCGCAATGCTCCTTCTGGAAGAAGCGGCGCGGCAGGATCTACGCCCGGAAATCCAGGTCTTCGGGACCGACATGGACGCGCGCGCGCTCGCCATTGCGCGCGAAGGCCGCTACCCCGCGGCGATCGAAGCCGATGTGAGCGAGGAACGTCTGCGCCGCTTTTTCCAGCGCGATGGCGACGATTATCGCGTCAAGCGCGAGCTGCGCGACCTGGTGCTGTTCGCCAATCACAGCCTGCTGAAAGACCCGCCCTTCTCGCGCATCGATCTCATCTCCTGCCGTAATCTGCTGATCTATCTCAATCGCGACCTGCAGCAGCAGGTGCTGATGACCTTCAATTATGCGCTAAACCGCGACGGCTATCTCTTCCTCGGTTCGTCGGAAAGCGCAGAACATCCCGATCATCTGTTCCGGTCCACCGACCGGGAGGCGCGGCTCTATCGAACGGCCGGCCGCTCCGACAAACCGCCATTGCTTCCGCGGCTCCTTGGCATGAGCCCGCTGAGTGGACGGATGCCGGAGACAACGCCGCCGGCAGCATCGGCGCGCGGCTCGCGCATGCAGCACCGCGAAGCTTTGGAAGGAAGCGCACCGCCCAGCATTCTGGTCGACAGCAGCAACCGCGTTCTCCATCTGTCGGAGAGTGCCGGCCGTTATCTTCTTCCGCCGGGCGGTACCTTCACCTCGGACGTGACAGAGCTGGTGCGGGAGGAAATCCGCTTCGATCTGCGCAGTGCGCTGCATCGCGCTTTCGAGCGCAACGAGCCGACGCTAAGCGCCCCCATCATGGTGAGATTCAACGGCGATACGCACCGGCTGTACTTCCAGGTCAAACCGCTTCCGCCGCATGGCAGCGATCAGGCCGGCGGGCGGGCGGTGATTTTTTTCATCGAAGGAGAACCCGCCGCCTCCGGCATTGGGATCGACATTCCGGAGGAAACGCGTGCTGCCGCGGGAGATACCATTCAGCGGCTGCAACAGGAACTGGAGATCGCACACGGCCGCCTGCGCACGATGCGGGAAGAATCGGAAGCTGCGAACGAAGAACTGCGCGCCGCGAACGAAGAATTGCAGTCCATCAACGAGGAATACCGCTCGACCGCCGAAGAGCTGGAAACCAGCAAGGAAGAGCTCCAGTCCATCAATGAGGAACTGCAGACCGTCAACAGCGAACTGAAGCTGAAGCTCGATACGGTTTCCCGGGCCAACAGCGACCTGCAGAACCTGATGTCGGCCACGGACTTTGCCACGCTGTTCCTGGACTCGGCATTGCGTATCAAGCGCTTCACCCCGCGCACGACCGAGCTCTTCAACATCACTCAAAGCGATGTGAGCCGGCCGATTACCGATTTTACGCACCATCTCGCCTACGAGAACCTGGCGCAGGACGCGCGAACCGTGTTGAAAGACTTGACGCCGATCGAGCGTGAGGTGAGAAGCCGCAACGAGGGCTGGTATCTGGTGCGCTTCCGGCCCTATCGCACGGTGGACGACAAGATCGACGGTGTGGTCGCCACGTTTGTCGACATCACGCAGCGCAAGATTTGGGAAGCGCGGCTGCGCCTGCTGCTCGGCGAACTGACGCACCGGGTCAAGAACATTCTGGCCGTGGTGCAGGGCATGGTGCATCAGACAGCGCGCGCCAGTGTGTCCAAAGAGGATTTTGTTGCGCGGCTGAATGGCCGGATCGCAGCGCTGTCCGCTTCTCACAGCTTGCTGGTCGATTCGGAATGGAGCGGCGCGGATTTGCACAAGCTGGTCCAGGCGGAACTGGATACCTATGCGGCGGATCGCGGACGGCTGCGGATCGGTGGCGAAGCCGTGACATTACCCGCGGATTTGGCGACTCCTTTCGGGCTGGTGCTTCACGAGCTGGCAACCAACGCCATGAAGTATGGCGCTCTTTCGAACGAAGGCGGTCTGGTTGATGTCCGCTGGGATGTAGAGCGGGATGGCGGCAACAACGGGCGCCTCCGCTTTAATTGGCGGGAGCAACAGGGGCCTCGAGTAAAGACTCCCAGCAGCGCCGGGTTCGGCAGCAATCTTATCCAGAAGGGCCTG
>JAICVV010000447.1 GCA_025935155.1 Alphaproteobacteria bacterium | reverse complement strand
GCAGCCGAATTTGCAAGCCATTTGACCTCCATCTACCAGGAGCGCCGCGCCCGTTACGTAAGAGGCCAGGTTCGAAGCCAGAAACATTACGGCTTGGGCCACCTCCTCCGGTTGGCCGCCCCGTCCGAGCGGGATTTGTTTTAGATAGGCGCTCAATAATTCAGCATTCGAAAACTGTGCCGCCGTCAGCCGGGTTTGTATCAATCCCGGGCAAACCGCATTGACACGGATGCCATACGGACCCATTTCATTGGCGGCGGTATGCAGAATCCCGAGCAATCCGGCCTTACTGGCGTTGTAAGCGATCAGGTCCTGCTCGCCATCGAAGGAGTTCGTTGACGCGGTGAGAACAATGGCGCCCGCACCATGCGGCTTCATTCTTTCCGCGGCGATTTGAACGGTATGGAATGCGCCGGTGAGGTTCACAGCGAGGGTGCGGTTCCAGTCTTCGGCCGGTGTGGTCGACATCGGATGAGGTAAGGCGATACCGGCATTTACAATTACAATGTCCGGGTCGCCGGCTTCCGCAAACGCTTTTTCGAGTGATTCGCGATCGGTTACGTCCGCGCGGCATGCCCGTGCTCCGATCGAAGCGGCAATGTCCGACTGGTTTTCGCCGCCCAGGTCGAACATCCAAACGGAAGCTCCGGCGGTGGCGAAGCCGCGGGAGATGGCCAGGCCGATACCATTTGCGCCGCCGGTGACCACGACGCTTCGATTGCGGAAATTAAAGGACATAGGGATATGCTACGAGGGTTGGCCGACATATGGGCACTGTCACATCATTTCGCGAGAGCCTCACAACCGGCTTTCTCCATTCGCCGGACGAGCCCACGGGCGCGGGTCTGGTGCTGACGCATGGTGCGGGCGGAGACTGCCAAGCTCCGTTGCTTGTGTCCGTTGCGGAAGTCTTTTCAACTATCGGTTTCACTGTGCTCCGCTGTAATCTCCAGTTCCGTCAGCAGAAGCTGTTCGGACCCCCATTTCCGGCACAGGCTGCTGAAGACCGGCATGGCCTGAGAGATGCCGTAGCCGCCATGCGCCGGATGATAACAGGTCCGCTTTTTCTCGGCGGCCATTCTTATGGGGGGCGGCAGGCGAGCATCTTGGCATCCGAAGAACCCGCGATAGCCAGTTCCCTGCTCCTGCTGTCGTATCCGCTGCACCCGCCGAACAAGCCGCAGCAGTTGCGAACCGCGCATTTTGCGAACCTTCGGATTCCCGTGCTCTTCGTACACGGCGCGAAGGATCCTTTTGGAACGGGCGATGAGATTCGTTCGGCGCTCGAGCTGATTCCCGCTCCGACACATCTTTCAATCGTTGAACGCGCCGGGCACGATCTGGTGCGGGGTAACTTCGATATCGCCGGCCGAGTTGTCGAACCGTTTCGGGAGATAGCGCTTCCATGAATACCTTGCTTGAGGACTGGGCCGATCTATCGCAGGAGGAGCGGCTGGAAGCCTTCGAAAGAATTCCGCGCGACCAGGCGCAAAAGTTCTTTCTCGAATTGAGCTCGCACGATCAGCTTGAGTTGCTGATAGGCTTGCCATCGGGCGAACGTCGTTTGTGGCTGCGCCTCCTGCCGCCGGACGACGCCGCTGATGTGATCCAGCTTGCG
>JAICVV010000094.1 GCA_025935155.1 Alphaproteobacteria bacterium | reverse complement strand
TTCGAGACGGTGTGCCGGAGGGAGACGTGGTGCTTGTTCTAGGCTCGGAAGGATCGGGCATACGCCGGCTGGTTCGGGAGCGCTGTGACGCGGCTGCTTTCATTCCGATGGCGAGTGCGGTGGAAAGCCTGAATGTCTCGGTGGCTGCCGCCGTCGCCTTCTACGAAATCGGCGCGAGAGGAGTGCCGTGGAACGCGCCCGCGGATTCGACATTATGATTGCGCATTTGGAGGGAACACGATGCGGTCATGCCTCTTGTATCTGATCGGGATTCCTATTCCGATCATCATCATCCTGTGGCTGATTACCGGCCATGCCTGATCGTTGGCTTCACCAGAGCCTCATGCGCTGGTCCGGTGGCAAATAGTATTTGTCGTCCGTTTTTACATCGAATGCCGCGTACCAATCGTCGACATTGCGGGTGGCGCCGATCACACGGAAGGGCGCCGGCGAGTGCGGATTGGATAACACCTGCTGGCGGATGGCAGCGTCGCGATATTTGGGCCGCCAAATCTGGCCGTAAGAAAGAATCGCTGGTCGCCGCTAAACCCGTCGATTATCGGTGCAGACTTGCCACCGAGTGAGATGCGGTACGCCTTTAGCGCGATGGTGATACCGGATAAGTCACCAATATTCTCGCCCATTGTGAGTTTGCCGTTCACATGCAAGCCAGGCAGCGGCTCATAGGAATCGAACTGCGCGCCAAGTGCGGCAGTTCGATGTTCGAAGGCCTTTCGGTGGGCCTCGGTCCACCAGCTCTGCAGGATGCCAGCACCGGTATATTTGCTTTCCTGGCTTAACGCTGCGATCGATTGCGGAGAGATCGACGCCCCAGGTACCAAAGCTGGGTTTGCTGCTTTGGGCCGAAGCCGCCGTCGTGCAGGCAGCAAGAAGGACAACAGCAAAGAGCGAGCGGGTCATACGTCGATTCCCAAAAGACAAAAAGAAAACGCCGCCCCGGAGGACGGCGTTTTTGTTTACCACAGATGCACGCGTTGATCCGGCGCCACGTAGTACTTGTCGCCGGGCTTCACGTTGAAGGCAGTGTACCATTCATCCTGATTGCGTGTAGCTCCGATGGGCCGGAACATGGCAGGGCTGTGCTCGTTGGACAGGAGCTGTTGGCGCAGCGCGCCTTCCCGCATTTTCGAACGCCAGATCTGACCATAGGAGAGATAGAACCGTTGATCGCCGGTTAAGCCGTCGATCACCGGCGCGTCCTTGCCGTTAAGCGAGATATGGTAGGCCTTCAGCGCGATCGCGATGCCGGCATTGTCAGCCACATTCTCGCCCATCGTGAACGCGCCATTGATGTGCAGGCCGGGCAGGGGTTCATAGGAATCGTACTGCTCGCCCAGCGCCTTTGTTTTGGCTTCAAAGGTTTTCTTGTCGGCATCGGACCACCAGTTGGCCACGTTGCCCTGCGCGTCGAATTTGGCGCCCTGATCATCGAAGCCGTGACTGATTTCGTGCCCAATCACGGCGCCAATTCCACCGTAGTTGACCGCATCGTCCGCATTGGGATCGAAGAACGGCGGCTGCAGGATGGCCGCGGGGAATACGATCTCGTTGAAGAACGGATTGTCGTAGGCGTTCACCGTCGGCGGTGTCATGCCCCACTCTGTCTTGTCGACCGGCTGGTCGATGCGGGTGAGCTGGCGGTTCCATTCGAATGCGCCGGCGCGCTGCACATCGCCAATGAGATCCTCGCGCTTGATCACCAGCGCCGTATAATCGCGCCAGTGATCGGGATAGCCGATCTTCACGCCGAAATGGTGCAACTTGTACAGCGCCTTCTCACGCGTCTCAGGCGTCATCCAGGAGAGCGTGCGAATATCGGCGTCATAGGCCTTGAGCAGGTTGTTCACCAGCTCGACAGCCTTGGCCTTCGACTCTGGTGGGAAGTATTTCGCCACGTACAGCTTGCCCAGCGCCTCGCCCATATTGTCATCGAGCAAATGGGCGGCGCGCGTGGCACGCGGCAACTGCTGGTCGTTCCCCTGCAACACCGTGCCGTAAAAGGCGAAATTTTCGTCATCGAACTTCTTCGGCAGGTACGCCGCGTATCGGTGGATGTAGTTCGCGGTCAGATAGTCGCGCCAGGTTTCGACAGGTGTTTCCGCAAAGATTTGCGCCAGCTTCGGAAACGCTGATTTTTCAGCGACAATGATCGTGCGCTCACCCTTTGGGCTGTTCTGCGAAACACCAGCAGCTTTGAGATAGGAATCCCAGGGAAACTGCGGCGCGAACGCCTTCAGTTCCGTGATGGTCATGGGGTTGAAGACCTTGTCAACATCGCGGCGGTCCGCGTTGGGCCACGAGACTTCTGCAATTTTGTATTCAAGATTGTAGACGTCCTCCGCGCGCTTGGCCGGATCGCTCAGGCCAGCCATGGTGAATACGGTCGTCAGATGTTTCTTGTACGCATCGCGCGTTTTTGCGAGCGCGGCGTCATCCTTCAGATAATAATCGCGATCCGGCAGGCCCAAGCCAGACTGGCCAAGCGTCAGCGCGTATTGGTTGGTATCTTTGGGATTGAATGCGATGCCGCCCCCGAACGGGCCATCGAGCTGCAGGCTCGGCGAGCCCATGATCGCAGCAACGTCCTGAAGGGAATTCAGGTGTGCAATGCGGTTCAGGTCCTTTTTTGCCGGGGCCAAGCCGCGCGCATCGATCTGCTTCTGATCCATGTAGGCGTCGTAGAAGTCGCGCAGCTTCCGCTCTTCGACCGTCAGCTGATCGCGCGGCTTCGCATCGAGCGCCGCCGCGATTTCCTGCATGCGCTTTTCGCTGAGGATACGAAGATCCTGAAATGACCCGGTGCTGGAGCGGTCGGGGGGAATGACGGCGGTCTTGTACCAGTTGCCGTTGGTATACATGAAGAAATCGTCGCCCGGCTTCACGCCGTGGTCGATAGCGGCGAGGTCGACACCCCAGGTGCCGTACATTGTCTTGCCACCGACGGCTGCCACGGCTGCCGTGACGGCAAGGGCGCTGGCGGCAGCAAGGAAAAAGGCGCGTTTCATCAAATTCTCCGTTGGGAAAGATCGCGGCGGAGGCGTCAAGCCACACCCGCTTTGCGTTGGCAGATAGGGCGGATTTCAGAGGGGCGCAAGTCACGCGGATGAGAGCCGCTTTCGGGGCCCCGCAAGGCCATCCCCACAAATGATCATAGGCGAATAATAGCAACGCCACGGATCACGGGCTCACTCCCTTCACCTTGTCCTTAACGCGGCGCCAGGCACCTGAGCGTTTGCGGTCCCGTTCGTCCGCCGCGTTGGCATGCGGAAACAGTGCGGTGGGAACAGGTTTGCCAAGGAAGCTGCAGAGCGCTGTCCAGTCCGGCGCCTGCTCGATATCGATTTCCAGCAGCATGCCCAAGCGCGAGGCGAAATGCCTCCGCACTGCGGCATTGTGCGCCTCGTATACCGCGAGGCAGCGATCCTCGTTGCCGGTGACGGTACGGCAACCGTAGAGCCATTCGAGCACGTCGCTTTCGCGGTCGCCGTAGTGGCGGAGCAGGCTGGCAATCCAGCGCTGCCGATCACGAACGGTCAGCACGAATTTGGAGCCGGGAAAGAGTTGGTCCAGCTCGCGGTAGAGCAGGGGCCACGGGTTATCGGAGAAGGCTTCCCTCTCCTGCAAGATCGGCAGCACCCGCTCCAGGACCCTCGCGTTCGTCAGCGGCGGCTCGATGAAGAGGCTGCTGCGCTTGGCGGGTGCGTTGATGAACACGCCCTTATCCGCGCGGTAGCCCAGAATGCGAAACGCCTCGTCGAGCGAAGACGTCCCCGTCTTCTGGAAACCGATGCCGAAGACCTTGAAACCGTTCGCGCCCATTCACCGCGCCCGTTCTGGTCAGGCCGTGACCGGCACCTTCTTGCGCACAGCAGGAGCGGTCTTGTCGCTCTTCGGCAGCGGCACCGGACGCAACAGGAAAGCGGGAAGCTGATGCGCATCGGGTGTGCGATCCGCCGGCTTCTGCGGCTGCGCCTGAACCTTCGGCGCGTGCGGGGCGCGGTTCTGTAGCGGCTGCGGCTTTTGCTCGCGATGCGTTTCCGGCGCGTGAGACTGCGGCGCCGCATGCTGCACTGGCTTGTGCTGCACGTGCTCGCGATGATGATGCTCGTGGCCGCGGCCTGAGCGGCCACGCCGCCCGCGCTGGCGCTCGCCATGATGTGAGTCGCGCGCTGGCTGCGCCTTCACGGCTTCCGCCAAGCCTTCCAGAAAGATGCGCTTCAGCGGCGCCCCGATCAGCTTCTCGATGGCATCCAGGTATTTGCCGTCGCGCGGCGTCATTAGCATGTAAGCGTGCCCCGAGCGCCCCGCGCGGCCCGTGCGGCCGATGCGATGCACGTAGTCATCCGCGTGATAGGGCACATCGAAATTGAACACATGACTGACAGCCGGAATGTCCAGCCCGCGCGCCGCGACGTCGCTTGCCACCAGAATCTGCACCGCGCCGGAGCGGAATCCGTCCAACGTCCGTGTACGGACGGACTGGTCCAGATCGCCATGCAGCGGCGATGCGTTGAAGCCGTGCTTCTTCAGCGACTTCGCGACCACATCCACATCGCGCTTGCGGTTGCAGAACACGATGGCATTGCCGACGGCATTCTGCCGGATCAGGCGGCGCAAGGCTTCGCGCTTCGCCCAATCGTTCGCCGGCACATCCACTACTTCCTGGGTGATGTTCTCCGCCGTTGTCGCCGGCCGCGTCACTTCCACCTTCACCGGATTGTGGAGAAACTGTTCGGTCAGGCGCCGGATCTCCGGCGGCATCGTGGCCGAATAGAACAAGGTCTGCCGCGTGAATGGGATCAGCTTGCAGATCTTTTCGACGTCAGGAATGAAGCCCATATCGAGCATGCGGTCGGCTTCATCGACGACGAGAATTTGCACCTGCGATAGCATCAGCTTGCCGCGCTCGAAATGATCGAGCAGGCGGCCCGGCGTGGCGATCAGCACATCCACGCCGCGATCCAGTTTCTTGTCTTGGTCGTCGAACGAAGTGCCGCCGATGAGCAGCGCCATGTTGAGCTTGTTGTATTTGCCGTATTTCTCGAAGCTTTCTGCCACTTGCGCCGCGAGCTCGCGGGTGGGCTCCAGAATGAGCGAGCGGGGCATGCGCGCCTTGGGGCGGCCGCGGGCCAGCAGCTCGATCATCGGCAGGGTGAAACTGGCGGTTTTGCCGGTGCCCGTCTGGGCGATGCCGATAACGTCTCGGCGGCCGAGAACCGGCGGAATGCCCTGGGCCTGAATGGGGGTAGGGGTGGTATAGCCGCTCTCCGCTACCGCCTTTAGAACGTCCGGCGAAAGCCCGAGGCCGTCGAAGCCCGCGGCCGGACCAGAACTAGAGGCCGCCTCCGCGAAATCCATTACAGCTTGATCGTTGAAGTCATTCTCGCAAGACGCCACCCCCCGGGCCGGATGAGTGCTTGTGGTCTCGCCCAGAGGAGCCACGACATCTGGGGTGGTTGTTTTCGACGGGGCGGGTACCCTCTCCCCCACCTGCACGAGAGGGGCAATGCTCGCTGCGTTAGTGGCGGGCCGTTTCCACCAGCCTTGCCGTGGCGCGGCAGGGGAGACAGAGGCAAGTGCCGCCGCGGCGGGATTTCCGCCCTGGTTTTCGGCAATAGCCCCGTTCAGGGGATGAAGGTTCGAAGAAGAAGTGTCCGAAAGGCTGACTTCACTCACGCCGGCGTTCGTGCCGGCACACGTTTCACTTATCATGCGCTCCTAAACGGGCGCATTCTGCGCCCTCGCGGCCACCCGGATTGGGACCGATTCCGTTGCGCAACAATGTAATCGGTGCGAACGAAATGTCAACCCTCTAGCTGTGGCTCTCGTAATATTGTTGAGCAATGAAGGTTCTGGTCGACGTCTCCGGCGATCAGCTTGAGGCAGTGATCGCGTTAGTGCCGCGAAGTATTCAGCTATATAGGTTTGGCGGGAAATTCTACCGTGCCAGGTTCTGGTTCACGTTCATGCGGCCGGTGGAGAGCAAGTAGTCCTTCAAGACGCCGCCGTGATCGTACAACAGCGACAGCGACTTCGTATCGTTGTCCATCCGCCCACCAGCGGCCCCATATCGGCAGAAAGATCTCCGGCGGCGTGCGCATGTCGGTGTAGGTATAAAGCACCATTCTCTCGCCGTTGGCGCGGCACATGTCTATCCGCGGGCGGCGGGATTGGTCGAATTTCGTCCGGACGCGCATGCAGCCGCATAAGCGATACCCCCAGCAATATAAAAGAAAGTTTGCGCATGAGATCAGCCCCTGAATGGGGCCCAATTTATTTACACAACCAGAGGTTATTCTACCCTCCGCGGTACGCCGAGGCGGCCGAATTCGCATTCCAGCGACGCGCGGTCCCAGCGGGCGAGATCGGCGGCGGCGGCGTAAGTGGATTGCAGGAAATCCATCAGTACCTGCTTCGGATCAGATGCTGTTCGCACTGTGTCATAGGGCAGAACGAATTCGCCGAGTTCGCTGCTGAAGAAAGCATCGGCCGGCTTCACACGCGCCGCCGCAAAGCCCTCCGGCGCCGGATAGGCGTAGGAATAGAACGCGGCGTACTCGATCGGTCCGCCGCCCGGCCAGAAGCCGGCGCTCGAGCATTCGTGCGAATAGGCTTCGCGGACCACCGCGTCCGGCAAATGGGGAACGCCGCCCGGGTGCAGCGGCGCGCGGCGGCCGGAAAAACGCGTCACTGCCAGATCGAAACTGCCCCAGAAGAAATGCACCGGGCTCGCCTTGCCCAGAAAGCCGGTGCGGAAATACGCAAACACTTCATGCGCGCGCAACAGCACGCGCCAGAAGCGCTGCGCGTATTCCTTGTCATAGGCGCAGTGCATGGTGTCTTCATCGAAGGGGATGGCTTCGGGAAGCTCGTTGGGAATTTTGTCGATCTGCGGTGCGATGCCGAGCTGGTTCGAACAGTGCAGTAGCTCACCATAGAATTCCGCTACCGGCATGGGCCGGAGCATCAGCTGGCGGGTGTGACCTTCAGCCGTGCGGATCCACAGCACGTGATCGAGAAAATCGAATTCGATCTGGAAATCGTGACCGCTGCGGCTGATGAGCGGTGTGCCGAGCCCGCGCGCGGTGACGCGCAACGTGACATGCCAGGAATGATTGAGCCAGGGCGTGAGCGCGAGGCGCACCTTGCCCACAATCTGCGTCCACAATTGCAAAGTGGCGCAGGTCTCTTTCCAGGCAGGATACGGCAGTTCGGGCCAAGCATCCGTCACACAGGCATTATCGCGCAGCAGCGTATCGGCCGCAACGGAAAGCGGCTCCCATCCGCCAGGATAAGAGCCGCTTCTTTCCGTTTCAGTTTGCGTGCTTCAGCGAAGCACACAGGCCTTGTTTAGTTCACCGTGATGTCGGCAGACTTGGACGGAATGCCGTTCGCCACCACCTCGATCTTGCTCGCGCCGGTTTCCATGCCGGAC
>JAICVV010000124.1 GCA_025935155.1 Alphaproteobacteria bacterium | reverse complement strand
TCTCACATCGGTTGAAAGACCGGGACCGGGCGGGTAAGCCGCTGCCATGTCCCTGGCAGCTGAACTGCGCTCCGCTCCGCCGCGCAATGCGCCCGATCCCGCTTTCGATTGGCGGCGCGCTGCATATCTCGTGCATGTCAGCCGCGCGCTGGACGAGCTGGAGGAAAAGACGCTCGTTCCGGAGCGCAAGATATTCTATCAGTTCTCCGCCCGCGGCCACGATCTGGCGCAGGTGCTCCTCGGCACGCAGCTGACGGACCGCCACGATGCCATCTGCGGCTATTACCGGTCGCGGCCCATTCTGTTGAGTTTGGGCGTCCCCATCGCCGATGCGCTGGGTTCCTGTATGGCGCGCGAAGGCGGCTATTCGGACGGACGCGATATCGGCGCGGTGTTCAATTATCCCAATCCCAGTGGGCCTTCCGCGCTGCCCATGTGCGGCGGCGTGGGCGCGCAGTTCACGCCCACCGCCGGATGGGCACAGGCCGTCGAATACCGCCACAAGGTTCTAAACGATCCCGAATGGGCCAACGCCATTGGCGTTGCATTGGGCGGCGATGCCTCCGTGGCCACCAATGGTTTCTGGTCGGCGCTGACGATGGCCACCACCCTGTCGCTGCCGATGCTCTTTTATATCGAGGACAACGGCTACGGCATTTCGGTGCCCTCGCATTTGCAGACGCCAGGCAGCGATATTGCGGCCAATCTGCGCAGCTTTTGTAATCTGCATGTGATCTCCGGTGACGGCACGGAACCGGCAGAAGCCAGCGCGCTGATCAAAGAGGCTGTCGGCTTCGTGCGCGAGAATCGCGCGCCGGTCTTGCTGCGCCTGACTGTGCCGCGGCTGGAAGGACATTCCTTTCAGGATACGCAAACCTACAAGTCCGAAGCGTTGGTGAAATCGGAATGGGCCCGCGATCCATTGCCGAAGTTGCGCGAATTCCTCGTTCCTGCGGAATGCGCGGAAGGCGAATGGAATGAACTCGCGGACCTTGCGCGCCGCGATGTGGAAGCGGCTCGTGCCGAGGCAGACGCCCGCGTCGTCGCAGACTGTGCGCGCACCACGCGCCACGTGTTCTTCGATGGCGCGATGCAGCAGCAGGGTGGACAGCACGCGGAAGGCTACACTCCGCCGAACACGTCAGATGAAGCCACGCCGGAAGGCCAGCGCATCAACATGGTCACCGCCATCCGCCGCACCTTGGAAAGCGAACTCGCGATCAATCCGCGTGTGCTGGTGTTCGGCGAGGATGTCGGCCCCAAGGGCGGTGTGCATGCCGTAACCTTGGGCCTCCAAGAAAAATTTGGCGAAGAGCGCGTGTTCGATACGTCGCTCTCCGAAGAAGGCATCATCGGCCGCAGTGTCGGCATGGCGCTTGCGGGTTTGGTGCCGGTGCCGGAAATCCAGTTCCGCAAATACGCCGATCCCGCAACCGAGCAGCTTAACGATTGCGGCACCATGCGCTGGCGCACCAACAACCGCTTCGCAGCGCCGATCGTGGTGCGCATGCCGATCGGCTTCTTCAAATGCGGCGATCCCTGGCACAGCCAGACCAACGAAGTGCAGTTCGTGCATTCGCCGGGATGGAAAGTGGCCGTGCCGTCGAATGCGGAAGATGCGGTGGGGTTGTTGCGCGAGAGCCTGCGCGGCAACGATCCGGTGATCTTCTTCGAGCATCGCGCCATGCTGGACTCGACCAGCGCACGGCGGCCTTATCCGGGTGACGATTTCGTGCTGCCGTTTGGCATGGCACGCGCGATGAGCGAAGGGGGTGCCATCACCATCGTCACCTGGGGTGCGATGGTCGAGCGCTGCATGGCGGCGGCGGAGAATCATTCGGCGGACATTCTCGACCTTCGCACCCTGATGCCATGGGACCGCGATGCGGTGCTGGCGTCGGTGAAGCGCACGCGCCGTTGCCTGATCGTGCATGAAGACCTGATGACGGCAGGCTTCGGCGCGGAAATCGCCGCCATCGTGGCCCAAGACTGTTTCTTCGACCTCGACGTGCCGGTGACGCGGCTGGCGATGCCGGACATTCCCAGCCCGCACAATCCGGCGCTTATGGAATGGGCGCTACCATCGATCGAGCAGATCGCCGCGAAAATCGCGGAGCTGGTGGGCTGATGGTCGATATCGTCGCGCCGGAAGAGCAGGAAGGCACCAGGTCGGTGCTCAAGACCTGGCTGAAGAAGCCTGGCGACGCGGTGCGTGTGAACGATCCGATAGCGGAACTGGAGACGGACAAGGTCGCGGTGGAAATTGCGGCGGCGGGCGATGGTGTTCTTTCGGAAATCCTCATCGAAGAAGGCGCTGATGTGGAGCCGGGCGCCTTGCTCGGCCGCATCTCCGATGTCCCCGCACCGTCGATCGATCATGCCATGCAGGCATCCGTGCAGAAGCCGGCCGCGCCGATCCCTGCGCCTGCAATATCGCAAGCGAACGCTCAACTTCCGCCGGGCATCCGCCGTCTGCTGGAAGAGCATGGATTCAAGGCAAGCGACGTGCCGGTCAGCGGCGCGCGATTATCACGCGAAGACATTTTTGCCGAAGTCGAACGCCGCGCCAAGGCTCCCGCCGCCGGCGTCATGCGTGTGCCCCACGATTCCATGCGCAAGCGCATCGCCGAGCACATGGCGCGCTCAATGCAGACCGCGCCGCATGTCACCGCCGTGTTTGAGGCAGACTTCACGGCCATCGCCGCGAATCGTGCCGCGCACAAGGATGCCTTCGCGAAAGACGGTGCCAACCTCACCTTCACGCCATATTTCGTCGCGGCATCCGTTGCGGCAATGAAAGCCGCGCCGGCCGTGAACGGCCGCTGGTTCGACGACCGCATCGAAATCTATGACGATATCAACATCGGCATCGGCACCGCGCTGGGTGAGAAGGGACTGATCGTTCCCGTTATCCGGCGCGCGCAGACCTTGTCGCTGCTGGAGATCGCCAAACAACTCACCGACCTCACCGAGCGCGCCCGCGCGGGTAAGCTCGCGCAGAGCGATGTGCAGGGTGGCACCTTCTCCATCTCCAATCATGGCGTGTCCGGTTCGCTGATTGCCGCTCCCATCATCATCAACCAGCCCCAGGTTGCGATCCTTGGTGTGGGAAAGCTCGAGAAACGCGCGGTGGTGCGCGGCGACGCCATCCAGGTCCGTCCGATGGCCTACGTAACCCTTACCATCGATCACCGCGCGATCGACGCCTTCCAGACCAACGCCTGGCTCGCCCGCTTCGTGGAAGCCCTCGAAACCTGGCCAGCAGCCTAGAGCGTGATTTTCTCGGACTGAGCCACAGCTGACGGTCATATCCAATTTCAACCCTCCCCTTGAGGGAGCGTCGAAATTTGCGAGCGCAGGCGAAGCAAATTTCGGGGAGGGGTGTGTTCAGCGTGAGCTTGACCCCTCCCCGAAAAATCTTCCGCTGCGCTCCAGATTTTCGACCCTCCCTCAAGGGAGGGTTTTCAGCTTGATGCTATCATGCTCCAAGCGATTGAGTACGGTTACTATTTGAGAGACTGTTACAGTTTGGATTTCACTACGGTTGCTTCCGCGATAAATCCGCCGCTCCAGAGGTAGAAAGTTCCGGCTGCTTTCAAAATTGGGATTGCCTGATCCGGGGCAAGGAAAACGAGTCCAATCCGGCGCGTTTCACCAAATTCTAGCGGTCTCTCGCCTAGGAGCCCATGCAGGTCCAGCCTTCCACCTTGGTGCTCTTCTCTGGGAAGCAGGGGATTCGGAAGCGATCAAGCAGCGGTCCCTTGCGCGGGCTCTCGCCAGCAGGATATAGCCAGAGATCGACAATCATTTCGGGCTGTAAGCGTTGCACGAGTGGCTTTCGGGCCATGTCCGTCGTGCTAGGATAAACCCCTGCCCAAGACTCCAACAGGTGCCAGTCATCGCCTCGAATCTGCCGGCGGCAACCCTGCCGTCGTGCCGGCACACAACGAACAACACGTCGCCCTCGGCAGTCCCGCACGCATTCTCGACTGGCTGAAGCGAAATCCGCTACCCGCGAGTTCGCGCCGCTCTGCCGAAGAAATCGACGCGGACATCGATGCGGAACGCAACAGTTGGGATTGAGTCGAGCTACTTCAGCGTGGCAAGGTAAGCGATCACATCGGCGCGCTGTTTGGGGTCCGGAATGCCGGCGAAAGCCATGCGGTTGCCGGGCACCACTTGCGCGGGATGAGCGATGTAGGCGTCCAGCTTCTGCGGCGTCCACTTGAAGCCGGCGTTCTTCATCGCGGGCGAGTAGCCGAAATCCGGCCTGCTGCCCGCTTTCCGCCCGACCACGCCGAAAAGATCGGGGCCAAGGCCGTTCGGCCCCCCCTTGGTCACCGTGTGGCAGGCCGCGCAGCGGCTGAAGATTTCCTTACCGGCTTTCGCATCGGCCGCATTGGCAATGGATATATGCAGCATCGAAAGAACGAATACAGCAGCAACGCCGGCGGCAACGGAGTGGTTCATCCGACATCCCCCTGGCGAGCATCGTGCGACTTGGCCGACTCGATCGCAGCGCGGAACCCCACCGGATCGGCAATGTCCGGCACCAGAATCGCATCGACGCCGGTGCCCTCGATCCGCAGGTGACCATAGCCTAGCATGCGCCCCCAGAAGCTCTGGACCACGCGCACGCCCTCGATGTTGTGCAGCGCGATTTCATTGGTGGAGAGGGTGAAGAACCCCGTCTTCTCCACGAAGCGATGGGTGGTGACGCCGATCTCCGTGGTCCATTTGCGGATCATCATGCGGAAGAAGATGTAGAAGCCGATCAGAATCCAGGCGAGGAACACCAGCGCCAGCACTGCCTTTAGCGTGTACCACCAGTGGAATTCCGCTTCGGCGACGATCTCCTCGCCCGCGCCCAGCGACTTCTCGATATAACGTGACATAATCCCTCGCGCGTGGAATGGATCGGTCTATTCGGCCGGCTGGGCGGTTCGTGCGTCCGCCCGCGACTCCGACGCTTCGCGGATGCGCGCATGCAGCAACGTCACGAAAGCGATTAGCGAGAACAGCGCCGCCAGCGCGTAGCCGGTTTCCCACTTCAGGCGGTACTTGGTCCAGTCGGCGGGCAGGGTGGATGCGGTCCAGTGCGCCAGCGTCTGGTTCACCCAGTCGTTGAACAGGAAGAAGTAGAGGATCATCGAAATGTAGCACAGCGCCGCGACGAGGTAGGCGTTTCGGTAATCCGGGTCGCGCCGCGACACGAAGAACAGCACGACGCACACCAGCAATGCCAAAATTTGGATAGGCCCATAAAACGCGCTCCAGCCCGGATACAGGTGCTGCTGGATGGAAAGCCACAAAGGCCCGTCCAGCGAAAGCTTCGTGGGCAGCTCCAGCAGGTGCGAAATCGGGGCAGTGGTCGCGAGGAAGGCGATCACGAGCGCGATCAGGCGCATGATTTTCAAGCGTACCCTCCTGCTCTCGAGGCCCGTTTCCCCCTCGTGAGGGGAAAATCAAAGCCGATTGCCGGGGCCGCCACAAGGCAAATATTTTCATGCACCAAATCCCTGCAAACGGGCGGCGGAGGCGTCCGGCTGGGGGTACCGCTGCCAGCGAGTCTTGAAAGCCGCGGGCCTATGGGGAAACTCAAGGCTGCGCAATCATTGGATTCGATGCTGGAAGACGCGGCGGAGCAGGGAAACGGTCCAAAATCTCGCCGCGCCGCGAGAGTGCGTTCCATTCCGGTTCGCCCGGCCGCAGTAGATCTGCCAAAGCACGTCCTCCATGCCGGACCAGACGGCGCCATCGGACGGTGGCTGAACAAGGTCCATTGCGGCGACTGCCTCGCCCTGATGAATGAAATGCCGCCCTGTTCGGTTGGCGCAATCGTCACCAGCCCGCCCTACAACCTCCGCAACAGCACCGGCAATGGCATGAAAGACGGGCGCGGCGGCAAATGGGCCAACGCCCGTCTCCTCGACGGCTATGACGGCCACGACGACGCCATGTCCCACGGCGAATACGTTGCGTGGCAACGCGAATGCCTGACGGCGATGATTCGCGTGCTGCGCGAGGACGGTGCGATTTTCTATAACCACAAATGGCGGGTGCAGGCCGGGCTGTTGCAGGACCGTTCGGATATCGTGCAAGGCTTCCCGGTCCGCCAGATCGTCATCTGGAAGCGCAGCGGAGGGATCAATTTCAATTCCGGCTATTTCCTGCCCACGTACGAGGTAATTTACCTCATCTGCAAACCGGCGTTCCGCCTGGCGCCGAAGGCCAACGCCATGGGTGATGTGTGGGAAATCCCGCAGGAGGTGAATAACGCGCATCCCGCCCCCTTCCCGGCCGAACTGGCGCGGCGCTGCATCAAGTCCACCACGGCACACATTGTGCTCGATCCCTTCCTGGGTTCGGGCACGACGGCCATTGCGGCGGAAGCGTGCCAGCGGGACTGGATCGGGATCGAGCTGGCGGTGGATTACTGCAAACTGGCAACCCAGCGCATCGAACGCGCACGAAAGCCGCCCGGC
>JAICVV010000386.1 GCA_025935155.1 Alphaproteobacteria bacterium | reverse complement strand
GGACCGCCGGAGAGTTCGTTGCCTTCAAAGTTCCAGAGGCGCGCGAAGGCCGCGTTATGCAGCTTGAGCCGTCCGTCCATGCCGAATACCGCGACGCCTTCACCCAGCGTATCGAGGGTTGCCCGCTGAACGCCAATCAGCGTGTTGTAGGAGCTCTCCAGCGCAATGGTTTCTGTAATGTCTTCGTAAAGATAGGTAAGTCCGCCGAACGGATGCGGCTGCGCGACCACCCGCAGTGTCTTGCCGCTCGGCAGGTGCCAAGGCTCTTCGGGCAGGAAGGCGTCGGACTGGCCGTAGGCGGCCAGCCGTTCGCTCTTCCAGGCCTGATAGTCCCGCTGCTCCGGCAAGCGGCGCATCTCGCGCAAGCGATCAAGGATTTCCCCGTCTGCCGGAGCAGTATCGAGCCATTCTTCCGGTAAATCCCATAGCTTGGCAAAGGCGCGGTTGCGGAAGGAGAGGCGCTGGTCGCTGCCGAAAATCGCTACCGCTGTCGTAAGTTTGTCGAGGGTGTCGGCATGCGCATCGAGATGCTGCTGCAGCTTCGCTTCCGCATTGGACAAATCCGTAACGTCTATGGCTGAGCCGAGAATTGCCCCGTCATCGAGCAGCGTTTCAGTTAACGCCAGGGCGCGCCGCTGCCCATTCAATAGCGCGTAACGTTTTGCATCGATGGTGTGTCCTTCGGAACGCGCGGCAGCGGCCAGATCGCGTTCCGATTTTTCGAGCGATGTCTGAGTGGAGATCACGGATGCAGCATCGGTGCCACCGACAGCATCCACATAAGCGCGATTCACCCAGGTGAGCGCAAGCGACCGGTCGCGCAACCAGAGCGGCAGCGGCAATATATTCAACACGGCGCGAAGATCGCTCGCCGCTGTCGTGGGCGCGAGCTCCTTCTCCATCCATAACGCTGCGAATCCGCCCACAGGCTTGCCTCGCACATGCACCGTGCCGCCATCCCGCGACCTGGCCGAAAGCGCGAATGGTGTGCCCGACGAAGCGAGATCGTCGAGAGCTTGCGAGAGTGCCAGTGCATCCGGCCCGGCAAGACAGGTATCCAGTAGTTCTTCACTGCCGCCGAAGGAGTACGCTGCTTCGGTGTCGCGGCCCCACACCAGCACTCTCTCGCGACCGGCCTCGAGAATAGCATCGCGAGCGGCAAGAGCGGCTCGCGCCCGAGCATTGCTGGAACCGATGGAGCGGCGCAGTTTCGTTATTGCGCGGGTCGCGACGGCCGCCCATAACGATGCGCCCACGGCGAGCAACACCGCGCCAAATGTCCACTGGGCCGAAACAGTGCCTGCATCGGCCGCCCGTGCGGAATGGGGCAGAAGCAACAGACCGAAGATCAACGTAGCGCCTAATGCGCAGCGTTCCTGGCCCTTTACTGACCGGCTCACTGGCACTGCCGGCGCACACATCCCAAACCGCCCCCTGATTTCGCGCTTCCGCAGCGAATCACTCACGGAATCAAGATGATACGCGCGAGCGCTGAGTCCGCATAGTGAAGGGTATTAAGAAAACGTAAAGGAAGCGTATCGGCCAAGCAATTTCATGCCCGGCCTCCTCAGGGACAATGTGTTTGTGAGCGAACGCGGCTCAGCGAAGATGCGGCTGAGTAATAGCCGCCTTTCCGTAATTGGCGCCGATACGGCCCTCTCGGATGAAGTCCGCCATCATCTGGAAATAGCCCGG
This sequence comes from Alphaproteobacteria bacterium, assembly GCA_025935155.1. Lineage (GTDB taxonomy): Bacteria > Pseudomonadota > Alphaproteobacteria > Micropepsales > Micropepsaceae > Rhizomicrobium. The sequence goes on along the minus strand of JAICVV010000386.1, from coordinate 587 downwards.
CGCGTAACGTGTGGAGACACGCTCGCCCTTTTTATTCAATTCGTATTCAGTCATGCCGTGCTCGGCGCCCGGATAAACTGCAAGCGTATAATTCTTGCCTGCGGCGATCAGAGATTTGATACGCACGGCCGTTTCGGCACTGGGCGCATCGAGATCGTCGCTGCCCAGAATCCAGAGCTGCGGCGTGGTGGAGGCGCGCAACGCGGGCATCGGCTCGTAGCGGAACGGCGTGTGAAACAGCAGCTTCTTCGCCTGCTCCTCAATCTGCGTCTTGTTGATCGGCAGGACGAAAAAAAGGAAATCGCCGTGCACATCCTTGTACCACGGCTCGGATTTGTATTTCCGGCGCAGTGCGTCGAACGCCTCGTAGCCTTCCTTGCCACCTGTTTCCACGATGCGCTCGCCGACGCGGGCCAATTCCAGCGCCTTCTTCGTGTCCTCCGCGGAGTGATGATGAAAGCGCATGTCGAGCGCCACGCTTTCCTGGTCCTCCTGCAGCACGGTCACCGCCAGCCCGAAGCTGACGATGGCAAAATCTACCGGCGCGCGGTTCGCCGCCAGGGGCACAACCCAGCCGCCCTCGCTGC
>JAICVV010000334.1 GCA_025935155.1 Alphaproteobacteria bacterium | reverse complement strand
TCCAGCCGCGCGAACAGGCTGGAGGTGTCCCAGCGGCGGCCGCCACTGTTTTCCACATCGGAATAGAACTGATCGACCAGCGCGGTGAGCGGTAACGACGCGCCGTTGCGCCGCGCTTCATTCAGACAGATTGCCAAGTCCTTGAGCATCCATTCGACCGCAAATCCATGATCGAAGTGGCCGGCCAGCATGGTCTTGTAGCGGTTTTCCATCTGCCAGCTTTGCGCGGCGCCTTTCGAAATCACTTCGACCACCGCTTCCGGATCGAGGCCTGCGGCGCACGCAAAGCTCAAACCTTCGGACAGCCCCTGCACCACGCCCGCGATGCAAATCTGGTTCACCATCTTGGTGAGTTGGCCGGCACCGGCGGGTCCCAACCGGCGGCACTGCCGCGCATACGCTTTCAGGATGGGCTCGGCTTTCGTGTAAGCGTCTTCGTCGCCACCGCACATGATGGTGAGCTGGCCGTTTCTGGCGCCTGCTTCGCCGCCGGAAACCGGCGCGTCCACAAACGCAAACCCGTGCGCGTCAGCCTCTTGTGCCAGTTCCCGCGCCAGGCCGGCAGAGGCGGTGGTGTGATCGACGAAGACTGCATTTTTCTGCATCGCGGCAAACGCGCCGTCCGCTCCGGTCGTCACCTCCCGCACATCGGCATCGCGGCCGACGCAGGCCAGCACGAACTCCGCCCCTTCGGCGGCGGCCGCCGGTGTCGGCGCGCTGCGACCGCCATATTCGCCAACCCAGCGCTCCGCCCTCTCAGCCGTCCGATTGAACACAACCACGTGATGGCCGTCGCGGGCGAGGTGGCCCGCCATCGGGTACCCCATGACTCCCAATCCGATAAACGCTATGCGGTTTGGCATTCTTGCCTCTTGTTCCACTGCTCCGTGGATCATAGGCCGTGGCGCTTGCGAAGGGGAATGCGATGAATCGGAACGCGCGGTTGCGCCTCATGCTGGGCGCTTTGGCGATTGCACTCACGCCGACGGCGGCTCCGGCCGCAGACACGGCGCCGCCGGACAAGCCGCTTTATGGCACATGGGGGTTTGACATTGCGGGCGAAGACACCGCCACCAAACCGGGCGATGACTTCTTCCGCTATGCCAACGGCGCCTGGCTCGACAAGACCCAAATCCCGCCGGACAAGCCGGGCATCAGCCTACGCCTTCTGATGACGGATCGCACCGAAGCGCGCCTGCACAACATGATGGAGCAGGCGGCCGCCAAGGGGGGGCATCAGCCCGCCGATCTGGAAGGCAAGATGGGCGCTTTCTACAAAGCGTTCATGGACGAGAGCCGGGTGGAGCAGCTTGGCTCCAAGCCGATTGCGCCGGAGCTCAATGCGGTGCGCGCGACAAAGTCGCGCGATGCGCTGACCGGTCTGCTCGGCCGTAACAATTCTGATTTCGAGCCGACACTGTTCAACTTCTACATCGATATCGATTTGAAGAACCCCAAGCAGTACGCGGTGTTGGTGGGGCAGGGCGGCCTCGGCTTGCCGGATCGCGATTATTATCTGAAGCCGGATTTCGCCGCCGCGAAAGGCAAATACGAATCCTATGTCGGCGAAATCCTGAAGCAGATCGGCTGGCCCGATCCGAACGCCAACGCCAAACGCGTGGTGGCCTTCGAAACCGCCATCGCGCAGGCGAGCTGGACGAAGGCGCAGCAGCGCGATCCGGTCGCCACGTACAATCCGCTGACGATTGCGGAACTCCAGAAACTGGCGCCGGGCTTCGCGTGGAAGCCATTTCTCGCCAATGCCGATCTGGCGAAGGTGAACCGCGTCATCGTGGCGGAAAAGTCCGCATTCCCGAAACTCGCAGCGATTTACGCCGAGACTCCGCTGCCGACATTGCAAGCCTGGGCCGCGTTCCACATTGCGGACAACGCCGCGCCGTATCTGTCCAAGGAATTCACCGGCGCGTATTTCGATATGCACGACAAGACGCTGGCCGGTCAGCAGCAGCAAAAGGTGCGCTGGAAGCGGGCGGTGTATGCGGTGGGCGGCGGCGATTTCGGTGTCGGCGATCGCTTCGGCACCTTCGGCACGCTCGGCTTCGGCGTGGGCCAGCTCTATACGGCGAAATATTTCCCGCCGGAAGCGAAGGCGAAGATCGAAGCGCTGGTGGCGAACCTGAAGGCAGCCTATCGCGCGCGCATCGAAAAGCTCGACTGGATGGGGCCCGAAACAAAGAAGGAAGCGCTGAAGAAGCTCGACACCTACAACATTAAGGTCGGCTATCCCGATCACCCCCGCGATTATTCGAAGCTGGTGATCGCCGATGACGATCTTGTTGGCGATGTGCGGCGCGCCGGCGCCGCCGATTGGGCGTTCTATACCGGTCGCCTGTTCGGGCCGGTGGATCGCAGCGACTGGAGCATGACGCCGCAAACCAACGACGCCTACAACGGCAGCCTGCGGGATATCGTGTTCCCCGCCGGGATTCTGCAGGCGCCGATCTTCGATGCCAATGCCGATCCCGCCATCAACTATGGTGCGGTCGGCGGTGTCATCGGCCACGAGATGACGCACGGTTTCGACGATCAGGGCCGCCAGATCGATGCCGATGGCGCCTTGCGCGATTGGTGGACGAAATCCGATGCCGAGCAGTTCAAGGCGCGCGCCACACGGCTCGGGGCGCAGTACTCGCAGTTCCAGCCCCTGCCCGGCGTGCATGTGAACGGCGATCTCACCATGGGCGAGAACATCGCCGAT
>JAICVV010000083.1 GCA_025935155.1 Alphaproteobacteria bacterium | reverse complement strand
GGGCAATGTGAGCCACCGCGTGCCGAGCATTCATCCGATGTTCGCAGTCGCGCCTGCCGGCGTCATCATCCACAACGCCGAATTCGCCACCTGGGCTGCTTCCGAAAAGGGCGACGCCGCCGTGCTGGACGGCGCGAAGGCGATGGCGCAAACCGCGCTCGATCTCATGGGCGATGCGGCGCTTGCCGGGCGGGTGAAATCGGATTTCGAGGCCACTGCCGATCTTTCGCAACGCGCGCTGGCGAAATTGCACGCGCATTCACCGGCGGCACACGCGCACGGACACAACCACGCGCATGGCGGGTGCGGCTGCGCATGAGGGCATGGCTGGTTGTTGCGGCGTTGAACGGATTCATCGCCGTGGCGGCCGGCGCGTTCGGCGCGCATGCGCTGCAGAACCGGCTCGATGGGCGCGGCCTGCAGGTGTTCGAAACCGGCGCGCGCTACCAGATGTATCACGCACTGGCGATCGGCCTGGCTGCGTTCGCGATACGCGATCAGCAGGCCGCGGCGCCGGCGCAGATTGCGGCGGCGCTGTTTCTCGCCGGTGTCGTGTTGTTTTCCGGCTCGCTCTATCTGCTGGCGCTGGCCGGCACGCGAACACTCGGTTTCGTGACGCCCTTTGGCGGACTTGCTTTCCTGCTCGGCTGGCTTTCGCTCGCCTGGGCCGGCTCGCGACTGGCGCGCTGAAATCGTCCGAATCGTCTGGACTGATTAAGCCAGTGCGATGTCGGTGTACGGGAAATCCGAGCCGGTGCAGAGCAGCGGGATGTCTTCGCCTTTCGCCAGCGCATACGCGAAACAGTCGCCGAAGTTCAGCCCGGCCCTGTGCCGCCCCTTGCCATAGCGGATCGCCGCCTGCCGTGCGAGCGTCAACTGCCGTTCGTCGAAAGGGCATGGGCTGATGCGGTATTCCGCAAGCAATGCCTCTGCCTCAGACCATTGCGGAAGGGCCGCCCTGCCGGCCACCACCAATTGCAGTTCGAGAAGATTGGCTGTCGACATCAGCGCCGCCTCTGCATTTTCCAATATTGTCCGAAGTCTTGCTTCGTCGGCCTCCCCCCAGAGCACTGCAATCACCGCAGACGTATCGACAGCAATTTTCACGGTGCGCTCCGCCGGCCCTCAGCGTGGAAGACCGTTTTCGTCATACATCTCTTCCATGACCTCCTCGTAGGAAGGGGCATCCGGGGGAATGCCCCCACGAAAACGCGCGAGGATTTCATCTACCCGACGTTCGCGCGCCTCGTGATCGATGGCTGCGCGCCGCTCCGCCGCATTGAGACTGTCCTCCAGTGCCGCGGCGACCGCCTCGGTAATGCTGGTGCCCTTGAGCTTGGCGAGCCGACGGGCCTTCTCTGCCACCGCATGATCCTTAATGTTCAGCGCACCCACTTGCAGCATCCTTGAGGAAGAAGGTAGACAATATTCTTCCTTCTTCTTTCCTGCAAGCGAGGCCGCCTGTTGGACCTTCGGAAGCATGAGGCGGGATCGCGACGTCCGCGAGTTTCCCCCGGCCAGAAAAAAAGAAGCCGGACTCGCGGCAGTCTCCCGCCTTCCGCGTTTCGAGCAATGCCTCTATTCCATATGGGGGAATTGTCGGAAAACGCGCGTGGTACAACCGAACGCCGTGGAGGAAAGCCGGGCTCCTCGCCCCCGCGTTGGATTGTTTATCACCTGCCTCGTCGATCTGGTGCGGCCGCAAGTGGGGTTTGCGGCGGTGAAGCTGCTGGAGCAGGCGGGGTGCGATGTGGAGGTGCCTGCGCAGACCTGCTGTGGGCAGCCGGCGTGGAATTCGGGGGCCGACAAATATGCCGCCGATCTGGCGCGGCAGGTTATAGCGGCATTCGAGCCGTTCGATTATGTGGTGGCGCCGTCCGGATCCTGCGCAGGCATGATCAAGCTGCATTATCCGGAGGTGCTGGCCAACGATGCGCGATGGCTGCCGCGGGCCCGCGCGCTGGCGGCCAAGACGCACGAGTTGATCTCGTTTCTGGTCAATGTGCGTGGGATGAAAGGCGTGGACGCGCACTGCGCGGCGCGCACGTGCTATCACGACTCGTGTTCCTCCTTGCGCGAGATGCGCGTGCGTGAGCAACCGCGCGAACTGCTCGCATCGGTGGACGGCTTGAGCCTGAGCGAACTGAAGGAGCCGGAGGTGTGCTGCGGCTTCGGTGGTCTGTTCTCGGTCAAGTACCCGGAGATTTCCGAGCGCATGGCGGATGACAAGATCGCCGATGCGCAAGCCACCTGCGCTGAGATGATGGTGGGCGGCGATCTCGGCTGCCTGCTGCACCTGAAGGGCCGCATGCAGCGCAAGGGCGTGAACATGCGGGTGCGGCACGTGGCGGAAGTGCTGGCCGGCATGGCCGGGGAACCGGCGTTGGGCGAAACATGACGCTCGATCCGCGGGCCTTTCGTGAAGCGGGACGAGCGGCGCTGCACGATCCCTCGCTGCGCATTGCCCTTGGGCGGCTGAAGACGCATTTCGCGCTCGGCCGCGCGCGCGCGGTGGAACGCTACGGCGACTGGGAGGCGTTGCGCGAACAGGGCCGCGCCATCCGCGATTACGCGCTTGCCCATCTCGACACGCTGCTCGAAGAATTCGAGCGCAATGTGGTCGCGCGCGGCGGTCAGGTGCATTGGGCGCGCGATGCCAAAGAAGCCCGCGAGATCGTGCTGCGGATTTTGCGCGAGGCCGGCGCAAAATCGGTCACCAAAGGCAAATCGATGGTGAGCGAAGAGATCGCGCTCAACCCCTACCTCGACGCCAATGGTGTCGAGCCAGTGGAAACCGATCTCGGCGAATACATCGTGCAGCTCAGGCGCGAGCCGCCCAGCCACATCATCGCCCCGGCTTTCCATCTGAACAAAGAAGACGTGGCGAAAACCTTCCGCGAGGCGCACACGGCGCTCGATCCGGATCGCCCGCTGGTGGAACGCACGGAATTGGTGGCGGAGGCGAGGGCGCTGTTGCGGGCGCGCTTCGAAAGTGCCGATGCGGGAATCACCGGGGCCAACTTCCTCACGGCGGAAGAAGGCGCGGCCGTTCTCGTCACCAACGAAGGCAATGGCGATCTCACGCGGCTCTTGCCGAAAACACACATCGTGCTGACCGGACTGGAAAAGGTGGTGGCCAATCTGGAGCACGCGGCGGTATTGCTTCGCCTGCTCACCCGCTCCGCCACCGGGCAGGATATTTCCAGCTACGTGACCGTGATGAACGGTCCGCGCGCGCCGGATGAAAGCGACGGCCCGCAGAATTTTCACGTCGTGCTGGTGGACAATGGCCGCACCCGCCTGCTCGGCACCGACGCGGAAGAGGTGCTGCGCTGCATCCGCTGCGCCGCTTGTTTGAATCACTGCCCGATTTACGCGGCGGTTGGCGGGCACACCTATGGCGCAACCTACACCGGCCCGATCGGCGCCGCCCTCAATCCCGGCTTGATGGGCGTGGGGGTGGCGCATCGTCACCCGAACGCTTCCACCTTCTGCGGCCGCTGCGCCGAAGTCTGCCCGGTGAAAATTCCACTGCCGACAATCATGCGGCACTGGCGCGCGCGGGAATACGCGAGCGGCCTTGCGCCGAAGAGCATGACAGCGGGTTTGGGTGCCTGGGCGTTTTTCGCCAAGCGTCCGGCGCTCTACCGTTTTGCGGCGGGCATTGTGGCATGCGCTTTGAAATTCCTGGCGCGAAACGGGCGCGTGCATTCACTGCCGCTGCTGCACAATTGGTTTCTTGTCCGCGATTTTCCCGCGCCGCAGGGCAAAACCTTTCACGCATTGTGGACAGCCCGCCAATGAGCGCGCGCGAAGACATCCTCGCTGCCATTCGCGCACGGCGGGCGAAAGCAGTGGCAGCGCCGCCGTCCTACTGCGCGCCTGCGCCTCCCGATTCCGTGCAAGCGTTCGTCGAACATGCAACGCGCGCCAATGCGGAGGTTCGCTTGATTGCGAATGAAACAGAGATACCGCAGGCGGTTGCTGAACTGCTGCGGGCCCGCAATCTGCCCGCCATCGTTCACGTTCCGCCGAACGCGAGCAACCTGCCGTGGAATTCCGCGCCGGGCCTCATGCGGGAACGCGCCGCGCCCGGACCGGAGGATGCGGCGGTCGCCATTGCGCCGTTCGGTATCGGGGAAACGGGCACCCTTGCCTATCCGTCTGCCACCGATGCACCGGCCTCCTGGCACTTCCGCGCCGGGTTCGAGATTGCGGTGATCCGCGCCGAAGATATTCTGATGCGTATGGAGGATGTGATCGCGCGGCTGAAGGCAACCGCACTACCCCCAACCCTGAACTTTGTCACCGGCCCTTCGCGCACCGGCGACATCGAGCAGACGCTCGAACTCGGCGCTCACGGCCCGAAGGTACTCGCGATACTGATAATTCAGGACTGAGACTATTCTGCGTCGGGCTGGTTCTTCGGAGCGGCATCGGCGAAGGCAGCAAGGTCAAACGCCGCGTCTTCAATACGAAGCAGCGTGGGATACGCTGATAAATCCATATTCAGAGCATGCGCGTTCGCCATTTGCGGGATCAGGCAGATGTCCGCCAGCGTGGGCTGATCGCCATGACAGAAACGGCCCGTGTACTCGGAATTGGCGAGCATCGCTTCCAGCGCCTCGAAGCCGAGCGCAATCCAGTGCACCTGCCAGTCGCGAATTTCGGCATCGCTGCGCGCCGATTCCTTGTGCAGGTATTTGCGCACGCGAAGATTGTTCAGCGGATGAATGTCGCAAGCCACGGCGCAGGCGATGGCGCGGACGCGCGCCCGCGCCAGCGGATCGCCGGGAAGCAGCGGCGGATCGGGAAACACTTCGTCGAGATATTCGATGATCGCCAGCGACTGCTGCAGTGGATAACCGTTGTGCACCAGCGTCGGCACCAGATGCTGCGGATTGAGGCGCTCGTATTCCGCCGCGAACTGCTGTCCGCCGTCCCTCAGCAGGTGAACGAATTTGTGCTCCGCTTTCAGCCCCTTCAGATTCAGCGCAATGCGGACCCGGAAGGCCGCTGAGGAGCGGAAATAGCCGTAAAGGACGAACTCATGATTCATCGCGCTTTGACTCTTGTATGAAGTCAATATGATCGACCTCGGCCGGCGATATGGCGCGATTTATAGCTGCCCGAAAGACAGTGAACGATCTTCTTCGATCATCGAACGCTAATGCGGTCCAACTGCCCCAAGGAGGTAAGCCAGACGTCCGAACAGCCACGATCAGTCTCCGCCCTTTCGCGCCTGAAATTTTAATGGGTTTCGTTGTGACGCCTAGCTCGCGACCTACTATTGTCATCCAGTTCTCTTGTAGAATTCTCAGCGCTCTTTCGCGATCATCCGCGCTCAATAAGGGTTTCGGTGCGAAATTCCAAGGCAAGTGCATCGGACCGCCAAGCGGCCCGATTTCGTAGCGCGTCAGCTCTTCGACAGTGTAAACTTCTTCGTCTTGCAAATCACCGATGATGGTGCGGAATCCGTATTGGGTTGCCCACTGCAGAGTTTCGTCCCATCTCGCTTTCTTCTCCGCATCGTTCGTGTATACCCATCCATTAAGAATCAACGGGGTTGGCGGCTGCGGAACGTTCGGAGAAACTTTGGCAGCCTGGCAGAGGCGCTTGTGCAGCTCCATCCATACGGTGGGGACTGGGCATACCACGATTTTCGCGCCCCTCAGCATGCTCTTAATAGCGCCCCGACCACTTCATCACTTCGCCACGACGTGATCGATGACCCTGTGCAATGCGCACGCGAAACGCCGCCGAAGATCGGAAATAGCCGTAAAGGACCAGCTCATCCGCCATAGCGCGCCACCTGCTGATCGATGGCACCGAAGATCGAGCGGCCATCCAGATCGAGCATTTCGATTTTCACGCGGTCGCCGAATTTCAGGAAGGGCGTTTTCGGCGCACCGTGCGCGATGGTTTCCAGCGAGCGCCGCTCGGCGATGCAGGCGGAGCCGCGCTCGCCTTCCTTGTTCGACACCGTGCCGGAACCGATGATCGACCCCGCGCACAGCGCACGCGTTTTCGCCGCATGTGCGATCAGTTGCGGGAAGGAGAATGTCATATCTTCTCCGGCATTGGGTTCACCGAAGCGTTCGCCATTCAGCCACACATGCAGCGGCAAATGCACCTTGCCGGCGCTCCAGGCCTGATCCAGTTCATCCGGCGTCACGGCCACCGGCGAAAACGCGCTCGCGGGTTTCGATTGGAAGAAGCCGAAGCCTTTGGCGAGCTCGGCGGGGATGAGGTTGCGCAGCGAAACATCGTTTACCAGCATCAAGAGCTTGATGTGCTTTTCTGTGTGCGCGGCATCGGTGCCCATCGGCACGTCATCGGTGATGACCGCGACTTCGCCCTCGAAATCGATGCCCCACGCCTCATCGGCAGCAAGAACGGGATCGACCGGCCCGATAAAGGAATCGGAGCCACCCTGATACATCAGCGGATCGGTCCAGAACGATGGCGGCATGTCCGCGCCGCGTGCCTTCCGCACCAACTCGACATGCGTGACGTACGCCGATCCATCCGCCCACTGATAGGCGCGTGGCAGGGGCGCCATACACTCGCGAGGATCGACCGGCTTCTCGCCGGCCACCTCACCTTCGTTCATGAGGTCATACACGCGCATCAGCCGCGGGGCCGCATCCGCCCAATTGTCCAGCGCGGCCTGCAAGGTGTGCGCGATGTGCGGCACGGGCACACAGCGCGAAAGATCGCGGCTCACCACGACGAGCGCGCCGTCGCGGCCCTGTTTCAGCGATGCCAGCTTCATTTTGGTTTCCAGCTGTCGGCGTAACCGCGGTCTTCCGAGCCCTGCGCGGCCTCGCTGATGTCGAGCGGATCGCGTGCGTCCACCATCACGGCCACTTCATCCGTCATCGCTTTGACGGCCTTTGCGCCCGCGGCAAACGCCTTCGGATGCGGACCATGCGTGAAGCCGTTGGGGTGCCACGTCATCATGCCCGGTTTGATGTTGTCTCGGCTGAAGAATTCGCCGGCGTGATAGAAGATCACTTCATCATAATCGTCGTTCGAATGATAGAACGGCACCTTCAGCGCGCCAGGATCGCTCTCGATCGGACGCGGCACGAAGGTGCAGACGACAAAACGGTCCGCCACGAAGGTGGTGTGGACCGATGGCGGGATGTGATAGCGATGGCTCATCACCGGCCGGATGTCGCGCCAGTTGATTTTCACCACGGACAGATTTCCCTTCCAGCCTACCGCGTCCAACGGATTGTACGGATAGGTGATGGTGGTGAAGGCATCGCGGCGCTTCACGCGCACGCGGCATTCACGCTCGTCTTGTTGCGCGCGGAATTCGTCGTCGAGTTGCGGCGTGCTGAGGGCTGCGGGATCGAAAATGGCATGCGGGCCAAGGATTCCCTTTTCCGGCAGACGAAAACTGCCGTTGGTCGCTTCGATCACCAAAGTGGTGGTGGGGTCCGATGGCTCAATGCGCCACATCGTGCCGCGCGGCAACAGAATGTAATCGCCTTCGCTGTACGCGAGATGCCCGAAATCACAGAAGAGATCGCCCGCGCCGGCATGCACGAACAGCAAAGTGTCGCCATCCGAATTGCGCAGCAGATGATGCATCGCTTCGGCGCAGCGCCAGATCGCAATCTTGCAGCTGGCGTTCGACAGCAGCGGCACGGGGCTGAACGGATCGTCCGCCGTCCTTGCCGCCATCACGGCATCGAACGCGCGGGGGCGAAGCGGACCTTCGAACGACGTCCAGCCGGTGGGCGGGTGTTTGTGATAGATGTGCGTGGCCGGACCGAAGAACCCATCGCGGCCGATCTCGCGCTCATACGTGCCGGCCGGCAGATCGGCATGCGCCTGCCGCGAGGTTTCGCCTTCGACGCGCGGAAATTCGATCCAGGTCTTGCTCATG
>JAICVV010000426.1 GCA_025935155.1 Alphaproteobacteria bacterium | reverse complement strand
GTGTCGGTCGTGCCGTCCGGCGCACCGTGGGCGCGCCGTTTCGATGCGATCCTGAAGCACGCGAGCAGCGTGCAGATTGTCGGGACAGAGGCCGATCCGCGCTCGCCGCTTGCGATCCAGCTTGCCTCCGAAGTGGCAATGGGACTGGCCGGCATGCAGGCGGAAAGGCTGGGGAGCGAGGCCGTGCAGCTGCTGGTGCTCGCGCCGGAGAAAGCCCGCAACGAAAACCGCAGCCTCAGCGAACGCCTTCGCCGTATCTGGAAGAAGGGCGGCCGGCAGCAGCATGTGCTCACGGCGCCGCGGGCGACGTCATCGCGTGGCCCCAGCCAGCCGGAAGAGCAATCGGAATGCCTCGCCGCCTTCCTGCACATCGCAATGGCCGAAGCGGAGTCATTGTGCATCGAAAGCCTGCGGCGCCTCGCTGCCGCGCTAAAGCGGAGGCATCCGCTCGCTACGCCGCGATGGAGCGCAGAGCGTATCGATGTGGCCTTTTCAACCCCAGCCGAAGCTGCCGATGCCGCCATTGAAGTCGCGGGCGCGCTGAACCCGAAATTTCCGGTGAAAATTTCTGGGCATTACGGTGTGGCACATCGTATGGACGATCCGTTCGGCGGGCCGCCGCTCATTGCCGGGGCTGCTGCCGCCATGCCTGCGCGCATCGCGCTGTCCACGCCGCCGGGTGCCATTCACCTGAGCGAGAATTTTGCAGCCGCGCTCTATGCGGCGTGGCCGTTCCCGCTTCCACGCATCGAGCATATCGGCGAATTGCCCGCGGAAGGCGCGGCCGGCGAAGTGAAGCTGTTTTCGCTGCGGGAGTAGGCGACTTCCTCCCCCTGAAAAGGGGAGGTCGATCCGCGAAGCGGATCGGGTGGGGGTCATTCCACCGGCGTTGTGGAACGATCCCCACCCGCTCGCGCATGCCTCGCTCGCGTCCTCCCCTTTTCAAGGGGAGGAAAGAGTTGCGTTACACCACCATCTCCTCCAGCCGTTGCGGCGCAACGATGAGCAACGCCCCGCGCTCCCGCCGCACGACGCCGCGCCGCTCCAAATTGTTGATGGTCCGGGAGACGGTCTCGCGGGTGCTGTTCACGCGCAGCGCCAGTTTGGAAAGAACGGGGGCCGGGCGGATGCTTCGTCCGTCGCCCAACCGCGCCAGGCGAAGCAGCTCGGCGCAAACGCGGCCGGAAGCGGAAAGCGTGGTGCGTTCGAGCACGCGCTCCGCCGCCGCCCGCAACTGACGCAGAAGCGCCCGCGAGACCGCAAGTCCCACACAGCTGTGCGTCTCGATCAAGGCGATGAAGTCGAGCGCGAGAAACAGCGCGGCCCGCGAATCTTCCGCGGCGACAATATCTGCCTCTTCGGAAGATTGCGGTGTTTGCGTGATCGCGCCGAAGAAATCGCCCGGCAGGAACTCGTGCAGCAGCACCAGCTGTCCCTCAACGCCGCATGAGAGCGCGTGGGCCCGCCCTTCCACCAGAAGGAAGGTTGTGCCCGCCCGATCCCCCTGGCGGACGATCACCGCCCGGACAGGGTAGCGCCGGTCGGCCGCGCGCCGGCCGATGCTCGCCGCCGTTTCGGGAGAGCAGGCAAACACCGTTTGCAGAAAGATATCGAGTTCAGGTGCCAAGCCGTCAGTCCGCACGTCGCTGCAAATCCGTTGCAGGGCGCAAATGAAGCACGGCTATGGCGGCCCCTCAAAACCGGACCGCAGATGCCCCGTTATTTATGCGGCGGCGGCTTCCTTGCTGTCCGGATCGCGCAGCACGTAACCGCGGCCCCACACCGTTTCGATGTAGTTGTCGCCGTTGGTGGCGGCTGCCAGCTTCTTGCGCAGCTTGCAGATGAACACGTCTATGATCTTGAGT
>JAICVV010000180.1 GCA_025935155.1 Alphaproteobacteria bacterium | reverse complement strand
TCTTGCTTTGCCTGCGCAGCGAACGTTTTTTGAACGGCCGGAATGGAAGGCGCTGTGGAGCAAACAGCCGATCCGCGCATGGGAAGCGGCGCGCAAGGACGCCGCACGGATTCTTGGCGTGAAGTCTTAGATCAGAGCGAAGCCCGGAGAGTTCTCAACGCATCGACCGTATCGATGGCGCGGGCGCGATCGGCCTCGCTCTTGGCGAGCAGGATGTCTTCTTCGGCATCCTTGATGCGCTCGTCCAAGGCGACGGTATCCACGTCCGCCATGGGCATGGCTTCTTCGGCCAGCACCGTGACCTTCGTGGTGGTGACTTCCGCAAAGCCGCCCAGCACGAAGAAGCGCTGATCTCCCAAGGTGCCGCCGCTCACATCGATGACTCCTGGTTTCAGTGTGGTGATGAGCGGCATGTGTCCCGCGAGCACGCCGAAATAGCCGTCGGTGCCCGGTAGGGTGACCATGTCGGCTTCCTCGGACAGCACCAGCCGCTCGGGTGAGACCAGATCGAAGGGAATCTTCTCAGTCACGTCGTACCCCCCCTTCAGTCCATGTCGCGTGCGCACCATGAACAACTTCCTCCACGAGGGGGGAAGCGGAGTTCCTGTTTTTTCTCCTTCCCCCCTTGTGGGGGAAGGTGCCCGCGTAGCGGGCGGAAGGGGGGTACATCATCATTACGCCGCTTCGGCTGCCATCTTCTGGGCCTTGGCGACGGCGTCTTCGATGGTGCCGACCATGTAGAACGCCTGCTCCGGCAGGTGATCGTATTCGCCGTTCACCACCGCCTTGAAGCTGCGCACGGTGTCTTCGAGCTTCACGAACACGCCCGGTAGGCCGGTGAACACTTCCGCCACGCTCATCGGCTGCGACAGGAATCGCTCGATCTTGCGGGCGCGCGCCACCGTCAGCTTGTCCTCTTCGGAGAGCTCATCCATGCCGAGGATGGCGATAATGTCCTGCAGGCTGCGGTAGCGCTGCAAAATCTGCTGCACCTGTCGCGCCACATTGTAGTGCTCCTCGCCGACGATACGCGGGTCCAGCATGCGCGAGGTGGAGTCGAGCGGGTCCACCGCCGGGAAGATGGCCTTCTCGAACACGGAGCGCGACAGCACGGTGGTCGCGTCGAGGTGCGCGAACGAGGTTGCGGGCGCAGGGTCGGTCAGGTCGTCGGCCGGAACGTAAATCGCCTGCACGGAGGTGATCGAGCCCTTGGTCGTGGTTGTGATGCGTTCCTGCAATGCGCCCATGTCGGTCGCGAGCGTCGGCTGGTAACCCACAGCGGAGGGAATGCGGCCAAGCAGCGCCGACACTTCGGAACCCGCTTGCGTGAAGCGGAAGATGTTGTCCACGAAGAACAGCACGTCGCGGCCCTGATCGCGGAAGTATTCCGCCACCGTAAGGCCGGAGAGGCCGACGCGGGAACGCGCGCCCGGAGGCTCGTTCATCTGTCCATACACCAGCGCGCACTTGCTGCCCTCCACCGACCCTTTCTTCGGGTCCTTGTTCACGCCCGTCTCGATCATCTCGTGGTAGAGGTCGTTGCCTTCGCGCGTGCGCTCGCCAACGCCGGCGAACACCGAATAGCCGCCGTGCTGCTTGGCGACGTTGTTGATCAATTCCATGATGGTGACAGTTTTGCCCACGCCGGCACCGCCGAAGAGGCCAATCTTGCCGCCGCGCGCATACGGCGCGAGCAAATCCACCACCTTCATGCCGGTGACGAGCACCTGTGCTTCCGTCGACTGATCGGTGAAGGCCGGCGCTTCCTGGTGGATGGCGCGGCGCTCTGTGGTCTGGATGGGACCGGCTTGGTCCACCGGCTCGCCGATCACGTTGATAATACGCCCAAGCGTCGCCTCGCCGACCGGCACTGTGATCGGAGATCCCGTATCGGTCACATCTTGCCCCCGCACGAGGCCCTCCGTTGCGTCCATTGCCACCGTTCGCACGGTGGATTCGCCAAGGTGCTGCGCCACTTCCAGCACCAGCCGGTTGCCGCGGTTCTCGGTTTCCAGCGCGTTCATGATCTCCGGCAGATGGCCGTCGAACTGCACGTCCACCACCGCGCCCAATACTTGCGTGATGTGACCGATCTTGTTGCTGGGGGTCATCATGTTCATGGCATTGCTCCTACAGCGCTTCCGCGCCCGAGATAATTTCGATCAGTTCCTTGGTGATCATCGCCTGACGCGTGCGGTTGTATTGCAAGGTCAGCTTGCCGATCACGTCTCCCGCGTTGCGCGTGGCGGAATCCATGGCACTCATCTTGGCGCCGAACTCGCCCGCGACGTTCTCCAGCAGCGCGCGGAAAATCTGGATGCTCACATTGCGCGGCAGAAGCGCCGTGAGGATTTCGCCTTCATCCGGCTCGTATTCATACTTCTGCTGTGCGCCGCCCGCTTCAACCGCTTCGATGGGCGCGGGGATCAATTGCTGCGCGGTCGGCACCTGGCTGATGACTGACCTAAAGCGCGAATAGATAATCGTGGCCACATCGAACTCGCCGCGGTCGAACATCTCCAGCACCCGGCGAGCGATGTTCGCGGCGTCGCCGAAGCCGATATGCTTCTTGCCCATGAAATCGATGGTTTCGAGGATCATCGAGGCATATTGGCGGCGGAGCTGGTCGCGGCCCTTGCGGCCGACGCAGAGAATCTTGACCGTCTTGCCTTCCTGCAGCAGGGCCTGAATCCGTTGGCGGGCGAGGCGCACGATGTTGGTGTTAAAGGCGCCGCACAGCCCGCGATCCGCGGTGGCGACGATCACCAGATGAACGGCATCGCTGCCGGTGCCGGAGAGGAGGCGAGGGGCTCCCGCCTGACCGCGCACGCCTTCCGCCACATTGGCGATCACCGCGCTCATTTTCTCCGCATACGGACGAGCGGCTTCCGCCGCTTCCTGCGCGCGGCGGAGCTTCGACGCAGCCACCATCTGCTGCGCCTTGGTGATCTTGCGGATCGACGTGACCGTCGCGATCCGCCGCCGGAAGGAAATCAGGCTCGGCATTTAGGCAAAGCCCTTAGTGAAATCGTCCAGCAGTGCCTTCAGCTTGTCCTCGGTCTCTTTCGACAGCGCCTTTTCCGTGCGAATGGCGTTGAGAATTTCAGGCGCCTTGGCCCGAACCGCGCGCAACAATTCGGTCTGGAAGCGCTGCACATCGGAAACGGGAATGCGATCGAGATAACCACGCACACCGGAATAGATCGCCACCACCTGTTCTTCCACCGGCATGGGCGAATATTGCGGCTGCTTCAGCATTTCCGTCAGCCGCGCGCCACGGTTGAGCAGGCGCTGGGTGGCCGCATCGAGGTCGGAGCCAAACTGGGCGAAGGCCGCCATTTCGCGGTATTGCGCCAGCTCCAGCTTCATCGACCCGGCCACCTGCTTCATGGCCTTGATTTGCGCCGCTGAGCCCACGCGCGATACGGAGACACCGACGTTCACCGCCGGGCGGATGCCCTGGAAGAACAGGTCCGTCTCAAGGAAGATCTGGCCGTCGGTGATCGAGATCACGTTCGTCGGAATGTAGGCGGAAACGTCATTCGCCTGCGTCTCGATGATGGGCAGTGCAGTGAGCGAGCCGCCGCCGTGCTCGGCATTCAATTTCGCGGCGCGCTCCAGCAGGCGGGAGTGCAGGTAGAACACGTCGCCCGGATAGGCTTCGCGGCCGGGCGGGCGCCGCAACAGCAGAGACATCTGTCTGTATGCCACGGCCTGCTTGGAAAGATCGTCGTAGACAATCAGCGCGGCCATGCCGTTGTCGCGGAAGTATTCCCCCATGGCGCAGCCGGAAAACGGCGCAAGGTACTGGAGCGGCGCGGGCTCGGATGCAGTGGCGGCGACCACGGTGGTGTATTCCATGGCACCGGCATCTTCGAGCGTCTTCACAATCTGCGCCACGGTCGAGCGCTTCTGCCCCACCGCCACATAGATGCAATAGAGTTTTGCCTTTTCGTCGCCGCTCGCGTTCACGCTCTTCTGATTGATAATGGCATCGATGGCGATGGCGGTCTTGCCCGTCTGCCGGTCACCGATGATCAGCTCGCGCTGTCCGCGACCGACTGGGATCAGCGAGTCGATGGCCTTCAGGCCCGTCTGCATCGGCTCGCTCACGCTCTTGCGCGGGATGATACCCGGCGCCTTCACGTCCACGCGGCGGCGCTCGGCCACATCGGTGAGCGCGCCCTTGCCATCGATGGGATTGCCCAGAGCATCCACCACGCGGCCAAGCAGACCCTTGCCAACGGGCACGTCGACGATGGCGCCGGTGCGCTTGACCGTATCGCCTTCCTTGATGTGCTCGTCGGAGCCGAAGATCACCACGCCGACGTTGTCGTTTTCGAGGTTCAGCGCCATGCCTTTGATAGCGCCGGGGAACTCCACCATTTCGCCGGCCTGCACATTGTCGAGGCCGTAGACGCGCGCGATACCGTCGCCGACGGAGAGCACCTGACCGACTTCGGAGACCTCGGCTTCGGCGCCGAAGTTCTGAATCTCGCGCTTCAGGATGGCGGAAATTTCGGCGGGCTGGATGTTCATGTCTCGTCCTTTCAGTCCTCGACAGAAATCAGAAATCGGAAGTCAGAAATCGGAATCGCTGAATTTTCTGACGGTGGTTCCTGGTTCTGTTCCTTTCTGGTTTCTGAATTCTGTTTTCTGATTTCTGGCTGGCGCCTCAGGCGCCGCGCATTGCCATGCGCAAGCCGTTCAGCTTCGTCCGCAAGGATGAATCGATCATGCGCGAACCGACCTTCACGATCAGGCCACCCAACAGCGAAGGATCGACACGCGTCTCGAGATTCACGTCCTTGGAAAGTTTCGATCGCAGGATCGATTTCAGCTCTGCAGTTTCATCGTCGGACAGCCGACGCGCGCTCGTCACCTGCGCCGATACTTCGCCCTTCTGCTTCGCAACAAGCCCGTTGTAGGCGCGGATGATATCTGCCAGTGCGAACAGTCGCCGCTTCGACGCGAGCAACAGAATGAAACGGCGGGTGAGCGGGGCGGCTTCCATCCGGTGCAGCACGCCGTTCATGCCGGCCGCCTGTTCCTCGCGGGAAAACACCGGCGCGCGGATGAGCCGCGTGAGCTCGGGGCTT
>JAICVV010000057.1 GCA_025935155.1 Alphaproteobacteria bacterium | reverse complement strand
GCGGCTTTCCGCGAAACCTCGCGCTCCTGCCGCCGCTTCAGCCGTTCGTCCGCCTGATCGATGACGAATTCGAGCAGCCGGTCCGCTTCCTGTGGATTTTGCGCCAGCCAGTGGTCGAAGTGATCGCGCACGATGTTTTCCACCAGCCGCGTGGCATCCGGTGAGGAGAGCTTCTCCTTCGTCTGTCCCTGAAATTCCGGCTCGCGGATGAAGACGGACAGCGTGCCGCATGCCGCCGCCATGATGTCATCAGGCGCGATCTGCGCGGTCTTGCGGTTGTTCTTGCGCTCGCCATGCGCGCGCAGCGCTTTGGTGAGTGCATTGCGCAGGCCCTGTTCGTGCGTGCCGCCCTGCGAAGTGGGAATGGTGTTGCAGTAGGAATGGATGAAGGGCTCCGCCATCGGCACCCAGGCCACCGCCCATTCCACCTGCGGGCGTTCTTTCCTGCGTTCTTCGTCGCTGGGGCCGGAGAACTCGCGCGTCACCATCTCTTTGCCGGCGATTTCGCTCTTCAGGAAATCGAGCAGGCCGCCGGGGAATTTCAGTGTGTCCTGCGCGGGTGTTGCGGCGTTCGCCTTCAGCAGCGACGGATCGCACGACCACTGAATTTCCACGCCGCGGAACAGGTATGCTTTGGAGCGTGCCATGCGATAGAGCGCGGCGGGCGAAAAGTGAGTCTCCTTGCCGAAAATCTGCGCGTCCGGCTTGAAAGTGACGGTGGTGCCGCGACGATTGACATTGCCGAGGTCTTTCAGCTTGCCGTCTGGTTTCCCGCGCTGGAAACGCATGCGCCAGGCATGGCGATCGCGTGCGACTTCTACCTCCAGCCATTCGGAGAGCGCGTTCACCACGGACGCGCCCACGCCATGAAGTCCGCCAGAGGTGTCGTACACCTTGCCACCAAACTTGCCGCCGGCATGCAGCGTGGTCATGATCACTTCTAGGGCTGACTTGTTCCTGAATTTGGGGTGCGGATCGACTGGCATGCCGCGCCCATTATCGCGAATTTTCAGCACGTCGCCCGGCAGCAGTTCGATTTCAATGCGCGTCGCGTAACCCGCCACCGCTTCGTCCATGGAATTGTCGAGAATTTCCGCGGCAAGATGATGCAGCGCATAGGAATCCGTGCCGCCGATGTACATTCCGGGCCGCCGCCGGACCGGTTCAAGGCCCTCTAGCACTTCAATGTCTTTGGCGGTGTAACCCTTCGAAGGGGATGCGGCGGAATCGAACAGGTCCGGTGATTTGGCCATGCCAGCGCAATGAGGGAATCGTGGTGAAGCGAGGTTAACCAAGCCGAATGCGGTTCAAACCACAAGGGCCGCGAAAGTCTTTGTTAAGCCGCCCCGATTTAGATCTGGGAGCCTGACAAAGGGGCCAGCAGGGCTTCGCCTCAAGCCATGGCATTTGCCTGATAAGCGGCGGCTTAAAATGAGCAAATATTAGGACCGTACAGCCGAAATGGTGGCTTAGGCGCGAGGGCGGTCTGTGGGACCAGGTCAGCAGTACTGGACAAGGCGAAATGGGGACGTCCGCGCTCTCAAATCCCAACTCGACGTTCTGGCGGATGTCGTTCGCTCGTCTCTCATTGTCGCCCCGGGCTGGTCGGCCATCCTCGCCTTCTTCGGCTCGGCAGCGTTTGGATATCTGGGCAACCGGCCTCTGCTGAAAGCGGCGCTGTTCCCCCTTACGATCGCCGCCGTGACCTGGTTCGCCGGGCGTTGTTTGGACGGCTATCGCGCTGGCATACAAGCGCATTCCAGCGCGGAAACGTTGTGGCGCTGGTTCCCACGATTTGCCGGCGTGCAATTGCTGCTCGGATCGGGTTGGGGCCTGCTTCCGTGGATGCTCTGGGACCCGTCAAGCGGCGCCAATCACGTTTTTCTGTGGGCGTGCGTGATTTGCGCGATGGCGAGCGTCATCGTGAATCGGGCCAATCACTGGGAAATGCTGGTGGCGTGTCTGACGCCGCTTGTGGTCCTTTCGTCGCTTCGGTTTGCCACTTCCGGCGCGGTGCTCGATGCCGCGCTGGCCGTGATGCTGCCGGGCTGCGCCGCGCTGCTATTTTTCGATGGCCGCCGTATGGCGCGCCAGCTGGACCAGGATTCGCGGCTTCGGTTCGAAGTGGAGGACTTGGCGCACGAAATCGAGGAAGCGCGCGACGAAGCCCTGCGTAAGCGGTTCGAAGCGGAAGCGGCCAATGCTTCCAAGACGGCATTCCTCGCCCATATGAGTCATGAATTGCGCACGCCCCTGAACGCTATTCTTGGCTTCTCAGAAATTATCGCGGAGCAGCATTTCGGGCCGGAAGGCGTGAATCGCTATGCGGAATATGCGGCGGATATTCACGCTTCCGGCAAGCACCTTCTCAGCCTCATCAACGATCTGCTGGATATCGCGAAAATTGAAGCGGGCAAGATGGAGCTCGCTCCCCAGCTGCTGGAGCCGGAAGCAACGTTCGAGGCGGCGTTGAGGATCACGAGGCTGAAGGCCCGCGAGCGTAAACAGAAGTTGACGATCGAAGTCGATCCATCCGCGCCTGCCTTATTCGCCGATGCGCGGGGGCTCAAGCAGATCCTCATTAATCTGGTGTCGAACGCGGTCAAGTTCACGCCGATCGGCGGCACAATACAGGTCAAAGGCTCACGCGCTGCGGACGGAGGATTTCAAATCGCGGTCGAAGACAATGGACCGGGTATTCCACCCGACAGACTGGCTACAATTTTCCGGCCCTTCAGTAGCGTCGACAATCGCTACGGCCGGCAGGAGGGAACCGGACTTGGCCTCGCTCTGGTCCGCAATCTGGCGGAACTGCATGGCGGCCACGTCTGGATCGAAAGCGGTGCCGGCCGAGGTTGCAGCGCCTACGTTGTGCTGCCGTCAGCGTTCAGCACAGCCGCCGGGCAAACTGCGGGCATTGCGCGCGAGAAAATCAACACCGCCGCCTAGGTCTGCTGCCATTGAGCCAAGCCGCCGCGCGATTGAACAGCATTAGACCGATCACTGCGCACCATGCGAACCAGGCGCCGAACAGCGCGCGTTGCGCAATACCAATCGCGGGCTTCACGTGCCGCCAAAGCGAGCCCGCAGGATCGAGCGATCCTAGGTTCAGCACGATGGCTATCCAGACGGCCATAAACATCACCCACGAGAAGACGACGAGGCTCTTCGCGCGCCCGTCACCTCGCCATGCGAGAGCAAACCCAAGCGGCGCCTGATAGCCAACAAGTTCCGAAATTCCGAAAACGTTGTGCAGCGGATGCGGGAAGGCGAAAATGCCAACTCCAGCAAGGGAAATCGCCATGCAACCCATGAGATATGCCGCAACGCTGGAGTGTTCTGCTGCAATGCTTGCATTGCGCAACGCGACCGCGAACGTCGCAGTGCAGAACGCCACAAGCAGGGCCACCGCCGTGAACGGTGCCCGTGCTGGCGAGCCAACCTCTCCGATTTCGCTTATTGTCTGGTGCACATGGCTGTAGCCGGGAACCAATGTCGGCAATCCGGCAACGCCAAAGACAAAGATGACCGCGGCCAGAGGGCCGAACAGAAGGCCGTAGCGCTTCACGGATTTTCCCTTCGGCAGTAACGGCCGGTGATACGTTCGTCGGCCTATACGCTTGGCGTTGTACACACGATTCGCCTAGGCGGTTGCCAAACGCAAAAGAGCGCCCGCCAATCAGACGCTTAGCTGCGTGTACTCAGACGCTGTAATACATCTTGAATTCGATCGGATGCGGGGTGTGCTCGAAGGCGTACACCTCCTGCATCTTCAGTTCGATGTAGCTGTCGATGAAGTCGTCGTTGAATACGCCACCCTTTTTCAGGAACGCGCGATCGCGGTCGAGGGATTCCAGCGCTTGCCGCAGTGAGCCGCACACTGTCGGCACTTCTTTCAATTCTGCCGGTGGAAGGGCATACAGGTCCTTGTCCATCGGATCGCCGGGATGAATCTTGTTTTCGATGCCGTCGAGGCCGGCCATCAGCATCGATGCGTAAGCGAGATACGGATTCGCGCCCGGATCGGGGAAACGCACTTCTACACGCTTGGCGTTGGGCGACGACGCAAATGGAATCCGGCACGATGCCGACCGGTTGCGCGATGAATAGGCGAGCAGCACAGGTGCCTCGAAGCCTGGGATGAGCCGCTTGTAGGAATTGGTCAGCGGATTGGTGAGGGCGTTGAGTGCTCTGGCGTGCTTGATGATGCCGCCGATGTAGTAGAGGCAAGTATCGGACAAATCTGCGTAACCAGAGCCCGCGAACAGCGGCTTGCCGCCTTTCCAGATCGACTGATGCACATGCATGCCGGAGCCGTTGTCGCCGACAATCGGCTTCGGCATGAACGTCGCCGTCTTACCGTAAGACGCAGCGACCTGGTGGACGATGTACTTGTAGAGTTGCATGTGATCGCCGCATCTCGTCAGCGTGTTGAACTTGAAGCCAAGTTCGTGCTGTGAGCTGGCGACTTCGTGATGGTGCTTCTCCGGCTGGATGCCCATCTCACCCATGATGGCGAGCATCTCGCCGCGAATATCCTGGGCTGAGTCCACCGGCGGAACTGGGAAATAACCTCCCTTCACACTGGGACGGTGACCCAGATTGCCGCCCTCGATCTCCTTTCCCGTATTGTAGGAGCCTTCCGAGGAATCGATGAAGTAGAATCCCTTGTTCATTTCCACGCCGAAGCGCACGTCGTCGAAGATGAAGAACTCGGCCTCCGGGCCGAAATAGGCGGTGTCGCCCACCCCCGACGATGCCAGGTACTTTTCCGCGGCCTTCGCCATCGAACGGGGATCGCGGCCGTAGCGCTGGCCCGTGGTTGGCTCAACCACATCGCAGATCAGAGATAATGTGGTCTGCGCAAAAAATGGATCGATGACCGCCGTTTCGCAGTCAGGCAGGAGCGTCATGTCGGATTCGTTGATCGCCTTCCAGCCGGCAATCGAAGAACCGTCGAACATGGTGCCTTCGGTGAGGAACTCCTCATCTACCAGCGAGAGATCGAATGTAACGTGCTGCCACTTGCCGCGGGGATCGGTGAAGCGGAGGTCCACGAACTTGACCTCCTTCTCCTTGATGAGCTTCAGAATAGCGCCTGGGTTTGCCATGAGGTTTCCCTTCAACTCCTGATCAGATCGCCGCCGCGCCGGTTTCCCCGGTGCGGATGCGAATTGCCTGTTGCACGTCCAGCACGAAGATTTTTCCATCGCCGATGCGGCCCGTGCGCGCCGCCTTCAGGATGGCTTCCACCGCCGCGTCGAGACGTTCGGCCGGCACCACAACTTCCAATTTCACCTTGGGCAGGAAGTCCACGACGTATTCCGCGCCGCGATAGAGTTCGGTGTGGCCCTTCTGGCGCCCGAAACCTTTCGCCTCGGTGACGGTGATGCCCTGGACCCCGATTTCCTGAAGGGCCTCCTTAACTTCATCCAGCTTGAATGGCTTGATGATGGCCTCGATTTTCTTCATGTGCGCTCCCTGGGTCTCCAGCCCTCGGCCGCGCCCTGTCAATTACACGGAGTCGCCGGACAGATTCCAGCGCAGCCTGGGCAAATCCACAAAGAACGGCTCGCATTCCATTCATGCAGGTCAAGCGCAGCCGAGAGATCGATCTGGTATTCAAAAGACAAGTTTGGGCTCGTACCCGCGCTGACATCCGGTCAACCGCCATGCCGCCAGATCGGCTTTATTCAGCGTTTGTACTTTTTTCTGTTCGGCAGGTTGCCGGTAGGGATTTCGCCAACGCTATTCCAGCATTGCTTTGTTGCGCGCGATCACTGGAGAATTTTCAAGTCATTTCCGGCGCTTCGCTCTGCCCGCGCACAGGCGGCGATCTTTCGCCGTTCACAATTCTCCGCTTGCGGAGACATTAATCCGCCGATAACGTCCGCGCGACCGACAGGGATCGTTCCTGTCCAAAACCCAGGGGGTTTTCAATGACGAAGACTGTACTTCTGGCCTCTGCGGCCATTCTTGTAATGGGCGGCGCCGCTTCTGCCGCCACGCATCCGAGCCTGGTTGCTCATGTCCCAGCGCACCACGTCGTTTCGGGTGTGGCGCCGGGCAGCACGACCCTTTACGACCAAAACGGCAACGACAATGGCGTCGGCCTCGTCTCCCAGAACTTCGAATCGACCTTCGACGCCTATGACGCTCAGGCTGCCGACGATTTCCAGGTTCCGTCGGGCCATAAATGGAAGGTCAAGGAAGTTGACGTGACGGGCGTCTATTTTAACGGCTACGGCCCAGCCACGTCCGTGAACATTTTTGTCTACAAGAACAAGGGCGGCCTGCCGGGATCGCTCAAGACAGAATGCGATAACGTCAACATTGCGAACGACGCTGGCGGTAGCTTCACCATCAAGCTGCCGAAGTCCTGCAAGATCAGCCTGAAAGCTGGCACGTACTGGCTTTCCGTTCAGGCGAACCTGGCTTTCTCGCAAGGTGGCGAGTGGGGCTGGGAAGGCAACTCCGTGCAGACGGGCAACGCCTACGCCTGGCAGAATCCGGGCGGCGGCTTCGGTCTCTGCACGACTTGGGGCACGGAATGTCTCGGCTATGGTCCGGACTTCATGTTCGCGCTCAAGGGCAAGGACGCGACCCTCTAATACCGGGTACGCGATATCTGGATTCCCGTACCGGGAATTTAAGGGGGAGGGCGGCCAGTGGCCGCCCTCTTTGTTTTCCGGGCACCCTAGGCGAGATTGAATTCACGACAGTCCACATTGCTTACTCGCATTCTGGATTTCACTCTGCTTGTCCTGCTCCAGCTCCCGCGAACCCATGAATCAACCAACCCAGCCCAAAATGTCTCACGCCACCTCGGTTGGCACACCGGCAGAACCGGATTCGTTTGCGCTGGCAGCGGCAAGCCTGAGTGCTCAAAGGCCTCTGCGCCGGCCGCGTTTGCAACGCATTGCTGCCGACTTGCGCGGCAATCGTATTGCGACCGCAGAAGCAGAATTAAAGGAAGACCTGGCCGATTTCCCCGACGATCCAGACTCTATGAATCTTATGGCGCAGCTGCTGATACATTGCGGCCGCCGCAGGGAAGCGGTGCTGCTGCTTGCCCGTTGCGTGGAACTCGAGCCCGAGTTTGCTGCTGCGCGCTTTAATTATGCGACTGTGCTTTTCCAACTCAGCCAGTTCGTAGCCGCTCTCCGCGAATTGGATTGGTTGCTCAATCGCGACTCGCGCAATCCACTGTTTCGTCAGCTGCAGGCCAATATTCTCGAAACAATCGCCGAGAACAAGCGATCGCTTTCAATCTGCGAGGAGCTGGCAGCCGAGAATCCCGCCCGTGCGGAGTCATGGCTCAGCTATGGCCATGCGCTTCGCGCCGTTGGTATTCACGATAAAGCTGTCGATTCGTACAGGCGGGCAATTGCGTGCCGGCCCTGGTTTGGCAGGGCTTATTGGAGCCTGGCAAATATGAAGACAGTCCGTTTCACCGAAGCCGATATTCAGGAAATGCGGGAGCAACTTGGTCACACGAACATTTCGCCGGACGATCGGATTCCATTGCAGTTCGCGCTGGGCAAGGCTTACGAAGATTTCCACATCTATAACCGCTCATGGGAGCTGTATGCCAAAGCCAACGCGGCGATGCGGCTGCGAATCAGTTACGATCCGGAAACGCTGGAATCAGGCGTGGCCGCCAACAAGGCATTGTTCACACCGGAGTTCTTTCGAACCCGTAGCGGTGCCGGATGCAAAAAACCGGACCCTATTTTCATCCTGGGGCGGCCGCGCTCGGGATCGACGCTGATCGAACAGATACTTTCGAGCCACTCCGCCATCGAGGGAACATCGGAACTGCCGTATATAACGGCACTTGCAGAACGGCTGCCGGAGCGCGAGGGCGGTCCCGCCTTCAGCACGGATTATCTAAGAGTGATCTCGGAAATGCCCGCGCCCGACCTTGCCAGTCTGGGCGAAGAGTATCTCCGTGATTCGCAGGTGCATCGGAAGCTCAGCCGGCCATTCTTTATCGACAAAAAGCCCGCCAATTTTTCTCATGTCGGAATGATGCACTTGATACTGCCGAACGCGAAAATTATCGACGCGCGCCGGCATCCCGTGGCCTCCAGCCTATCGATGTTCAAACATTACAGCAGCAAGGGACGGCTTCGCCTCAACGAGCTGGGGCTATTTTATCGCAACTACATCGAACTCATGGCCCATTTCGATCAGGTGCTGCCGGGAAGAATTCACCGCGTGATCTACGAAGAAATGGTTGCAAATCCGGAGGCCGAAGTTCGAAGGCTGTTAGACTACCTCGGTCTTCCGTTCGAAGAGAATTGCCTTCGATTTTATGAAACCAAGCGAACCGTGCTGACTCCAAGCTCCGAGCAGGTTCGCAGGCCAATCACCGGAGAAGCCGTCGATTACTGGCGAAACTATGAGCCTTGGCTCGGGCCGTTGATCAAAGCTCTCGGTACGGCCTTCACTTCGTATCCCGCGGTGCCTGAGGAGTTATGCTGACCGCACGAAAACTAGCGGACACTGTCCACGGAGTTCCGTAAATCTGCGGTTTGTCGAATTGTGGTACTTCAGGATACGAGCTGAGGACATCGCCCAGCGCTGATTTCAGCTGTCCCAGCCATGCCTCATAATTGCGCCATTGCTCCAGCGCATCCGTGAAGATGGGCTGGCGAACCTGCTCGGCGCTCGGCGTCAGCACCGCGCGCTTCGTTTCGTAGAAGCGCAGGCAGTTCTCCTCGAAAGGAAGACCGCAATACTCAAGCAGGGAGCGGATCTCCCGTTCCGGGCTTGCAACCAGCCGTTCGTAGAACACGCGATGGGTGCGGCCGGGCAGCACTGTATCGAAATGCGTCATCAGTTCGACGTAGTCGCGGTAGTAGCGGCCAATCTCCGCGAGATCGAACGCAAAGCCGAATGCCTGGGGGAAATATTGCCGGAAAACAGCAAACCCGCATCCCAACGGATGGCGGCGCGCATCGATGATCTTGGCGTTCGGAAGACTCAGATGCAGCAGCCCCAAATGGTGAAAATTGGCCGGCGCCTTGTCGACGAAAAACGGCCGCCGCAGTTTCCGGTAAGGGCGCGTGCGGGCGAGATATTCATCGCCTGTGGCCCTGAACTCCTCAATTTTCAGATACCGCAGGTTTTCCGGATATTGTGCGACGCCGTAGCCAGAACCGCGCGTTGCGATCGCGTTGAGCACTGTCAATTCCTTGGTGCCTTCGACCATCGAATGGCTCGCCAGGATTTGCTCGATCAGGGTAGAGCCGGAGCGCGGCAGGCCGACAATGAATATGGGATCGGCTGC
>JAICVV010000179.1 GCA_025935155.1 Alphaproteobacteria bacterium | reverse complement strand
GGCGCCCAGCGAATGGCCGGTGAGCGACTTGGTAGAATTCACCGGCGGCATACGCTCGCCAAACACCTCACGCATCGCTTTGATTTCCGTGACATCGCCCACCGGCGTCGACGTGCCGTGCGCGTTCACGTAATCGATGGGTCCGTTTACGGTGGAAATCGCCTGCCGCATGCAGCGGATCGCGCCCTCGCCGGATGGCGCCACCATGTCATGGCCGTCGCTCGTTGCCCCGTAGCCCACCAGCTCGCCGTAAATTTTCGCGCCCCGCGCTTTTGCGTGCTCCAGCTCTTCCAGCACGACAATGCCGCCGCCCCCGGCGATCACGAACCCGTCGCGATCCTTGTCGAAAGCGCGGCTGGCGCGTTCCGGAGTCGCGTTGAATTTGGATGACATTGCGCCCATCGCATCGAACAGCGATGACAATTCCCAGTCCAGCTGCTCGGCCCCGCCCGCGAACATCACGTCCTGCTTGCCGTGCTGGATCATCTCCGCCGCATTGCCGATGCAGTGTGCGCTCGTCGCGCAGGCGGAGCTGATGGAATAGTTCACACCCTTGATCTTGAACCAGGTGGAAAGTACGGCCGAACAGGTGGATGACATCGCTTTCGGCACGGCGAACGGGCCGATGCGCTTGGGGCTGTGGTTCTCGCGCGTGATATCGGCCGCCTTCACGATCACATCGACCGAAGGGCCACCAGAGCCGACAACCAGGCCGGTGCGCTCGTTTACAACGTCCTTTTCTTCCAGGCCGGATTCCTGCAGCGCCTGCTGCATTGAGAGAAAGGCATAGGCGGCGGTGTCGCCCATGAAACGTCTGGCGCGGCGATCGATCAGCGCATCGAGGTCGATAATTGGCTTGCTATGCACTTGGCTGCGGAAGCCGTATTCCGCCTCCTCCTTGCCGAAGCTGATGCCGGACTTCGCCTCGCGCAAGGAAGCCAGCACCTCCTGCATGTTGTTGCCGATCGAAGACACGATACCCATGCCGGTGACGGCGACGCGTCGCATGTTTTTCTCCTTTGGCGCGATGCATGCGCCGGCGCAAATAGCGTAGCCTCAGGCGCCAACGGCCGCCTGATCTGTAAACAATCCGACCCGCAGATCCTTAGCCTCGTAAATCGTCTTTCCGTCGACCTGCATAATGCCGTCGCCGATGCCGACCACCAGCCTGCGCATGATCACGCGTTTCAGGTCGATGTAGTAATTCACGATCCGATTGGTAGGCAGCACCATGCCGGAGAACTTCACTTCTCCCACGCCGAGCGCGCGTCCGCGGCCCAGCCCGCCGAGCCAGCCCAGGAAAAAGCCGATCAGCTGCCACATGGCGTCCACGCCCAGGCAGCCGGGCATCACCGGATCGTTCTGGAAATGGCATTTGAAAAACCAGAGGTCGGGTTTGATCTCCAGTTCCGCCTCAATGCGGCCCTTATCGGCAATGCCGCCTTTCTCGGAAATCTTCGTGATACGGTCGAACATCAGCATGGGCGGCAGCGGCAGCTTTGCATTGCCTTCGCCGAACAGTTCGCCACGGGCGCAGGCCAAAAGGCCCTGCAGGTCGAAACTCGATTGCCGTCCCAACATGGGTATCGTTCATCCCTTTAGCCGTGAACGCCCTTGACTTTGGAACGTTCAGGACAGACTTTTCCTTGTTAGAAGCATTCTAACGAATGCCAGTGAGTCGAGACTAGCAGAGTTGGGCCTGGAGCGTCAGCCGCAGTCTCTTTGTTCCCGGAATGGTGTTGAGTTCCTATGACTGTTTCACGAAAGCGCAAGTCCTCCGGCGAAGATGCCGTGCGGCGGCTCCGGGCAGCGGGCTTGCGGCCGACGCGTCAGCGCGGGGCGCTGGTTGAGCTGCTCGGTTCGGGACACCGGCACCTTTCTGCCGAGTCGCTTCATCAGGAGGCACAACAGGCCGGAATCGGCGTCTCGCTGGCCACCATTTACAACACGCTGCACCAGTTCACCGAGGCAGGGCTGTTACGCGAGGTGGTGGTGGGGGCGGGCCGTAGCTATTTCGATACCAATACGGGCGATCACCAGCATTTCTACTGTGAAGATGACGGCAGTCTGATCGACATCGAGGGCGAGGCCATTGCGGTCGCCGGCGTCCCCGCACCGCCGAAGGGCATGGCGGTGGACCGCGTAGATGTGGTGGTGCGGGTGAAGCGCGCCTGAGGTATGAAATCAGTTTGGAATGATTCCAAACTGATTGACAGGCGGGTGATGAAGGGGCAAACAGGGTTTCGGGACCGGATAAACAAATCCGCGAGATTCAAAGGAGGACCCACATGCCCAATCTGAAAGAATCGAAGACAGCACAGAATTTGAAGGATGCGTTCGCGGGCGAAAGCCAGGCGAATCGCCGGTATCTATATTTCGCGCAGAAGGCGGACGTGGAGGGCTACAACGATGTTTCCGCCGTCTTCCGTTCGACAGCAGAAGGCGAAACCGGTCACGCGCACGGCCATCTGGAGTTTCTAGAGGCGGTCGGCGATCCGGCCACCGGCGAGCCTATCGGCGGCACGTCGCTAAATCTCAAGGCGGCCATCGCCGGCGAGACGCATGAATACACGGACATGTATCCCGGCATGGCGCGCACCGCGCGCGACGAAGGCTTCGACGAAATCGCGGACTGGTTCGAGACCTTGGCGAAAGCGGAAAAATCCCACGCCGGCCGCTTCCAGCGTGCGCTGGATACGCTAGGGCAGTAAGCGCAGCGCGCTCGCTTTCCTCCCCCGTTCACGGGGGAGGTGCTGAGCGAGCAACGCGAGCGAAGCGGAGGGGGCGTCGTGCTCAATCCCCCTCCATCGCGCTCCGCGCGACACCTCCCCCGTGAACGGGGGAGGAAAGAGACCGCCACATGACAAAGAAGGAAGGCAGCCTCGATGCGCCGACACGCGAGCCGATCGCGTGGCAAAGCGATGCTTTTTACGATGAGCAGAAGCTCGACGCGGAAATGCGGCGCATTTTCGACGTGTGTCATGGCTGCCGCCGCTGCTTCAATCTTTGCGATTCCTTTCCCCGCCTGTTCGACCTGATCGACAACGGCCCAACCGGCGAAGTGGATGGGCTGAAAAGCGAAGATTTTCCGAGCATCGTCGAAGCCTGCACGCTCTGCGACATGTGCTTCATGACGAAGTGCCCGTACGTGCCGCCGCATCCGTTCAATGTGGACTTCCCACACCTGCTGCTGCGGCATCGCGCGGTGGAGGTGAAAGAGAGCAACAAGGATTTCACGCAGCGACAGCTTGCGGAGATGGATCGTAACGGGCGGCTCGCGGTGCCCTTGGCTCCGCTTATCAACTGGGGCGCGGAGAAGGGCAACAAACTTACACGTCCCTTGATGGAGAAGACGCTCGGCATCGACCGTCACGCCAGCTTGCCGAAGTTCGCCTCACAGACTTTCATGTGCGCCGACAAGAAGAACCCGATCGCGCCGAATCCGGGTGCGCCCGCGTTCGGGAGGCGCAAAGCGGCCCTCTACGCCACATGCTTCGTCAACTACAACAAGCCCGACACGGGCGTGGCGGCGCGCGCGGTGTTGAATCATCTGGGCGTCGAAACCCGCGCGGCCTATCCCGGCTGCTGCGGCATGCCATTCCTCGAGCAGGCGGAAATTTCCCGCGTCGCCGATCAGGCCGCGAAGGTCTCGAAGGAATTGGTGAAGCTGATCGACGAGGGCTACGACATCGTCACGCTCACCGCCTCCTGCGGCCTGATGCTGAAGTTCGAATGGCCGCTGATCGTGCCCGGCAACGAAGACGTGAAGCAATTGTCCGAATCTGTCTTCGATATCGATGAATACGTTGTTGACATCGCGAAGAAGGATGGTTTGCCGGATGGCATGAAGCCGCTGCCCGAAGGTGTGACCGTGCACCTGCCCTGTCATGCGCGGGCGCAGAACATGGGGCCGAAAGCAGCGGAAATGCTGCGGCTAATCCCCGATACGCCCGTTGATGTGATCGAGCGTTGCTCCGGCCACGGCGGCACTTTTGGGGTGGTGACAAAAACGCACAGGATCGCCGAAAAAGTGGGGCGGCCGGTGTTCCGTGCGGCGCTTGAGCAGGCGCGCGGGCACATTGCTTCGGATTGCCCGCTGGCCGCGCTGCACATCGTGCAAAATGTGCGAGAGCTGGCTGCGAAGGATGGCAAAGTGGCGCGGGTAAAGGAGCCGGAACATCCGATCCAGATCCTCGCCCGTGCGTTTGGTCTTTTAGGATGCGACGATCGATGATGAAACGGAAAATCATTCCAGCCGACATTCTTGCCTACGAAAAGTACGCCGCCGAGCGCGCGCAATTCCGCAAAAACGCCGTCGCGGCGAAGAAGAACCGCCGCATCGAGGTGGGGCCGTTCGTCACCTTTTATTTTGAGAACTACGATACGATGTGGCTGCAGGTGCAGGAGATGTTGCACATCGAAAAGGGAGGCGAAGCGCAGCTTTCGGATGAGCTGGAGGCTTATAATCCACTCATCCCTCAAGGTGACGAACTGATTGCCACCCTGATGATCGAAATCGACGATCCCAAACGCCGCGACCGTGAGCTCTATCGCCTTGCTGGAATCGAAGAGACCACGTATATCGCTGTCAACCAGGAGCGCATTCCCGGCGTTCCCACCGAGTATGACGAGCGCACTACGCCTGATGGTAAAACCTCATCGGTGCACTGGGTGCGGTTCAAATTCATTCCCGAGCAGATCGAGAAACTCAAAATGCCGTCGGTCGAAGCGGTGCTTGGCCTTGCGCATCCCGCCTACAGCCATATGGCTGTGATCATGCCGGATGTGCGCGCTGAACTGGCGAAGGACCTCGCATCATGAAGACACACACTGCGCATTGCGCCTGCGGGCAATTGCAGGTGGACGCGGATGACGAACCGCTGATCGTTTCCCTTTGCAGCTGCACGGAATGCCAGCGGCGCACCGGTTCGCCCTTCGGCCTCGGCGCCTGGTATCTGAAAGACAACGTGCGCACCCGCGGCGAGACGAAAACCTTTGTGCGGCCCATCGAGGATCGTGCTGTCATCAATCACTTCTGCCCCACCTGCGGCGGCACGCTGCTATGGGAAGCGACGAAGCGCGAAGGCCAGATTGCCATTGCCGTCGGCATGTTCGCCGATCCG
>JAICVV010000196.1 GCA_025935155.1 Alphaproteobacteria bacterium | reverse complement strand
TGACGCCCGTGCCGCGGTACAATTATCGTTTTGGTGTTTCCCAAGCTGGCCGCTGGCGCGAAGCGCTGAACAGCGATGCGGAATTGTATGGCGGCAGCAATCTGGGCAATGCCGGCGGCGCCCACACCCAAGCCATTTCCGCACACGGATGCGAGCAATCCCTCGAACTCGTGCTGCCGCCGCTCGCCGCCCTGGTTCTGAAACACGAGGATTAGGAATGGCCATCTTGCCGGAGCGGCTGGAGGCCGGCAATTCCTACCCATTGGGCGCGACGTGGAACGGCCTCGGCATCAATTTCGCGGTCTTCTCGCGTCATGCCACTCGGATGCAATTGTGCATCTTCGATTCGTCGGGCCGCCGCGAAGTACACCGCTACGACCTGCCGGAGCGAACCGATGAGATCTGGCACGGGTATCTGCCAGATGCGATGCCGGGGTTGGTGTACGGATTTCGTGCACACGGTCCCTATGAGCCGCAGCACGGCCACCGCTTCAATCCGCACAAGCTGCTGCTCGATCCCTATGCCAAAGGGCTGCTCGGCACATTGAAATGGACGGATGCCGTCTATGGCTATCGCGCCAACTCCCCGCGCAGCGATCTGAGTTTCGACCGGCGCGACAGCGCCCCCGCCATGGTGAAGAGTGTGGTGATGCACGACAACTTCGACTGGGGCGACGATCGCCGTCCCAACACACCTTGGCGCGATACCGTCATCTATGAAGCGCACGTGCGCGGGCTCACGAAGCTGCTGCACGACGTGCGGGCGCCGGAGCGCGGCACCTTTGCTGCGCTGACGCATCCAAGGCTGATCGAGCATCTGAAGCGGCTGGGGATCACGGCGATTGAGTTGATGCCGATCCACGCCTTTCTGCAGGATCGCGAGTTGCTGCAAAAGAAGCTGACCAATTATTGGGGCTACAATACGCTCAGTTTCTTCGCTGTCGAGCCGCGCTATCTCGCAAACGGCGATGCCAACGAAGCGCGCATGGCCATTCGCCGCCTGCACGCGGCGGGAATCGAGGTGATCCTCGATGTCGTCTACAATCACACCTGTGAGACGCGGGAAACCGGGCCCACGGTCTGCTGGCGCGGGCTGGATAACGCAAGCTATTATCGCTTGCGGGAGAACGACCGGCGTTATTACGCCGACGACACCGGCACCGGAAATACGCTCGACCTTTCCAATCCGCGCGTCCTGCAGATGGTAATGGATTCGCTGCGCTATTGGGCGCGCTCCTTTCACATCGACGGATTTCGTTTCGATCTCAGTGTGACGCTGGGGCGCGAAAACCACGGCTTCGATTCCGGCTCCGGCTTTTTCGATGCGCTCCGCCAGGATCCCGAGCTTTCGCAACTGAAATTGATTGCCGAACCCTGGGATATGGGGCCCGGCGGTTATCAGCTCGGCAGTCACCCCCCCCGCTTCGCTGAGTGGAACGACAAGTACCGCGACACTATGCGGCGCTACTGGCGCGGCGATTCCGGCATGCGCCCGGAAATGGCGCGGCGCCTATCGGGCTCTGCCGATGTGTTCGGCCACGACGGCATTCGCCAGCCCTGGGCGTCCGTGAATTTTATCGCCAGTCACGACGGGATGACCCTGCAGGATCTCGTCAGCTATTCGCGCAAGCACAACGAAGCGAACAGGGAAGAAAATGCCGACGGCGCATCGGAAAACTGGTCCGGCAATTGGGGCGAAGAAGGGCCATCGCAGGACCCACAACGCGTCGCACTGCGCGAGCGCGTGAAGCGCTCGATGCTGCTAACCGTGTTCGCCGCGATCGGCACGCCCATGCTGCTCGCCGGCGACGAATGTGCGCGCACCCAGCGGGGTAACAACAATCCCTATTGCCAGGACAACGAAACCTCTTGGCTGGACTGGAAGCTGGCGCGAACGCCGGAACAGTCGGCATTGAGGGATTTCGTGGCAAGGCTGATCGCCATCCGCCGCGAACACCCGGTGTTCCGCGCGCGCCAATTCCTGCACGGTCATCACCAGCTTGCGCCGGGCGTGCTCGACATCGATTGGTTGGACGAGCGCGGCGAGCGCCTGTCGCCCGGCGACTGGGACAATGAATCCGGACGCGCGCTGGTCATGGCGCTGGCCGGCGAAGGTACAGAGCAGGCGGAAATGGCCTGCGTGCTGATGAATGCGTCGGACACCGCGCTCGATTTTCATCTGCCGGCCGGCTTTGGCTGGCGTGTCCTCATCGACAGCGCCGCACCGGAAACGATGCCGCAGGATATTTCAGCCCCGACCTACAGATTGGCGGATCGTGCGGCGGCCATCGTCATTACCACTCTTGGATCGCGGAAGGATCAGCTTCAGTAATGCCGTATGCGTATCGGTACGGGCCGCTGCCTGAACGACGGAATCGAACGCGCTTTCGCCTGTGGGCACCTTCCGCAGAGGCGATAACGCTGCAGCTCGAGGGAAAAGAACCGCTATTGATGGCCCGTTCAGCGGACGGTTGGCATCAAATCGCGGCGGAATGCGGACCCGGCAGGCGGTACAGATTTGGCGTCGGCGATGTCGCAGTGCCGGATCCGGCTTCGCGCATGCAGGCGGGCGATGTGCACGGCTGGAGCGTTGTCACCGATCCGTCGTCGTACCGATGGCAGAACAGCGCCTGGAAGGGCCGGCCGTGGGAAGAAGCAATTTTATATGAATTGCATCCGGGCCTGCTTGGCGGCTTCACCGGAATCCAGGGACATCTCGATCGCCTTGCAAGCCTGGGAATTACCGCGATTGAGCTGATGCCGATTGCGGATTTTCCCGGGGAGCGCAACTGGGGCTACGACGGCGTGCTACCCTTCGCGCCCGACCGGTCCTATGGCACGCCGGA
Organism: Alphaproteobacteria bacterium; assembly: GCA_025935155.1. Lineage (GTDB taxonomy): Bacteria > Pseudomonadota > Alphaproteobacteria > Micropepsales > Micropepsaceae > Rhizomicrobium. The sequence goes on along the minus strand of JAICVV010000196.1, from coordinate 1,931 downwards.
CCAATTGAAAAAGCTGATTGACGCGGCGCATGGCCGTGGCGTGATGATGTTTCTCGATGTGGTCTACAACCACTTCGGCCCGGACGGGAATTATCTCGGCCTTTATGCGCCGGAATTCTTCGACGAATCGAAACATACACCCTGGGGCGCGGCGATCGATTTTCGCCGGCCCGAAGTGCGGCGCTTCTTCATAGAAAATGCGATTTACTGGCTCAATGAGTTTCGCTTTGACGGACTGCGACTCGATGCCGTTCACGCCATCTGCGACAAGACTTTTCTGCCGGAGCTTGCCAGCGAAATCCGCAGCGCGATCGATCCCGCGCGGCACATCCACCTTGTTGTGGAGAACGACGAAAACGACTCGGGGCTGCTGCGCAACGGGTTCGACGCGCAATGGGACGACGATCTGCATCACGTGCTGCACGTGCTGCTGACGGGCGAGGAGCGGGGCTATTACGAAGATTACGCTGACGAGCCGGCTGCGAAACTGGCGCGCGGCCTGGGCGAAGGCTTCATCTATCAGGGCGATCCCTCGCCGTTCCGCGGCGGTGCGCGGCGCGGTACGTCCACGGAAAGTCTTAGTCCGACGGCCTTCGTGTTCTTTCTGCAGAATCACGACCAGATCGGCAATCGGGCGTTCGGCGAGCGCCTCACCACCCTTGCCGATCCGAAAGCGCTGAAGGCGGCCATCGCGCTGCGGCTGCTTTCGCCAAACATTCCGCTGATCTTCATGGGCGAAGAAGTGGGCGCGCGCGAGCCCTTCCTCTATTTCACCGATCACCGCGATCCGAAACTCGCGGACGCGGTGCGGGAAGGCCGCCGCCGCGAGTTCGCAAAGTTTCCCGAATTCGCCGATGCGCGAAAGCGGGCGGAGATTCCCGATCCCAACGCCATAGACACATTCCAGCGTTGCATCCCGCGCTTTGCCGACAATTCGACAAGCAAGATTTATTCAGAACTGCTGCGGCTGCGGCGCGATTATCTGTTTCCGAGATTGCGTGGAGCTGTCTCGGAAGGTGCGGAAGCAATTGGGCCCGCTGCAGTGCTTGCGCAATGGCGTCTCAACGACGGCGCGCTCCTCACCCTCGCCTGCAATCTTGGCGAGCAACAGGCCCACGCGGAATTCCCCGGTAGTACGCCGATCTGGGGCGAACATCCGGGGAGTGCCCTGCCGCCTGCCACCACCATTGCCTGGATCGAGCAGTCATGAGCGACGATGCGCTTCGCAAACTGGCACGTGCCGCGGGACTCTACGTGGAGTGGACGGATGCGAACGGCCGTCCACAAGAGGTAAAGCCGGACACCTTGCGCACTGTGTTGAATGCGCTTGGCTATTCCACGGATAACGACGGCGATATTGCAGAAAGCCAACGCCGGCTCGATCGCGAGTCGCGCGCGCTTGCCCCGCTTATTCCCGCTGTTGAGTCCGAAGCCATTCGTGTCGGCCACGCAAAGCAAGCTCGATTGCGGATGCAGGATGGCAAATGGCATGACCTCCCGCTCGAGCCGATGAAGATCGGCGGTAGCTGTATCCGGTCGCCCGCAACCATCGGCTATCATGAGCTGGAGCTCGACGGGGCTATTCATATTCTCGCTGTCGCGCCGCCCCGGTGTTTTGGATTGGGAGACGTCACACCGGGACGCAAGTTCGCTGGGCTGTCGGCGCAAATCTACTCATTGCGTGGCGGTCATAGTTACGGCTTTGGGGACTACGTGGCGCTGGCAGATTTCGCTGCGAAAATCGGGGATTCCGGCATCGATGCTCTGAGCGTCAGCCCAACACATGCTCGGTTTACGGCCGATGCCGGGAATGTGAGTCCCTATGCGCCATCGACGCGTTTGTTCCTCGATCCTTTATACGCCAATCTTGCGCTGGCCGGCACGGCGCCGCCGCAGGAAGACAGTCCGGGAGATCTCATCGATTGGCCGGA
>JAICVV010000359.1 GCA_025935155.1 Alphaproteobacteria bacterium | reverse complement strand
CCGTCACCGTGCGAATGCGCGCGATCAGCATGCGGGCACGCTCCTGCAGCCCGTACCGCTCCAGCAATCCGATCAGCGGCAGAACAAGCCATAGCAGCGACACATAGCGGTTGTCGTTGAAGGCTTTGCCGAAGGCGCCAACAATTTCGAGAGGCGGCCGGCCCGCGGCCCATCCGGTAACAAACGCCGCCGCGCCGATCACCAGCAGCGGGTTGAGGCGAATGGCAAAGCCCACGACCACCACGGCGATGCCCAGAAGAGTCAGCATTGTGTGCGCCCGCCCGCGTAAATGCCGCGGCATTTACCCATGCTGTGCGGCCCCATCAAAGCGCGAAGACACGCGTTCGCGGCCTGTCATTGGTGCCCGATCGCGCGGCGCAAATGGCGGGAAGCGCAACCACAGGCGGCCACATGACTTTCAAACGGTACCGCCTCTGAAAGCCGGAGCCCCGTGCGTCAGCCGGCCAGCTGTTACATTCTTGCACCTCAGGATTTCTGCCGATGAACCCAAGTGATTCCATCCGCACCCGCAGCCTCGTTGTCATTGGCACTGTACTGGTGATTGCGGCGTTGCGCGCCAGCTATCCGGTGACGATGCCTGTTGCCATCGCCGCGCTCGCCATCGCCGCGGCGTGGCCGGTGAAGCTGTGGCTCGGCCGCTGGCTGCCGGAGTGGCTGAGCTACCTCGGCACCATTGTCCTGCTTCTGGCGGTGCTCGCCGCCTTCGTGGCGGCGGTTTACTTCTCCGTCGCGCAGATCGTGCAGGCCTTCGCAGAAAATGGCGGCCGGCTCGCGCACGCCTGGCGCCCCGTCGAGAGCTGGCTGGCGCAATGGGGCCTGAGCTTCAACGCCGTGCAAGGGCATCGCAGGCTGATCGCCTTCGGGCAATCGTTGCTTGGGAACACCTACACCATACTCGTCTATCTGGGATTCATTGTGCTGCTGGTGATTTTCGGGCTGCCGCAGGTTCCGGCGTCGCGAAGCAAGATTCAGGCGGAGCTTTCGGCGCGAAACCGGCACGAGCTGATCGAAGCCGTAGATGCCATCGCCGGCAAGATTCGCGGCTACATTGCCGTGACCACCGCGACCAGTATTCTCACCGGCGTGGTTTGCGCTGCATGGGCGCTTGCAACCGGTCTCGACCTCGCCCTTGTCTGGGGCGCCCTCAATTTCCTGCTGAACTACATCCCTATCATCGGCAATGCCGCGGGCACGGTTTTGCCCGTGCTTTATGCCGCCATCCAGTTTCAGAACTGGACGATGCCCGCCATCGTCTTCGCAGGGTTTGCCGTGATCCAGATCGGGGTGAGCAACTTTCTCTATCCCTTTCTGCAGGGCCGGAGCATGGCACTCTCGCCCTTTGCGGTTGTTGTGGCGCTCGCGGTCTGGACCTGGATCTGGGGCATTGCCGGTGCGCTGATCGCCATTCCGCTCACGGTGACCCTCACGGTGATTTGCGGCCACTTCCCAGCCACGCGCTGGATTGCGGTGCTGGTGTCGGGCAAAACCGCACATCGGAGCGATTAGCCGCTCCGCGGCCGCGAGACGCTACTCCGCTCTTTCGCCCCTCATTCTGGAAAGCACCGCATCGCATAGCCTCTGTTCCGCGGGTGTCAGATTTCGGTACAGGCGCTCCAGCACAAGCCGGCGCAGGCTGCCCCGCTTTTCGCGATGCAGAGCGCCTGCGAGTAGCGCCGGCGAGGCGCGGAAGCGGTCCCGCCGCGGGATTTGCCGTGGCTTGGCCGCCCTGCGCCCGAACCCTGTCCGGAATTCCGGCAATTTGCCTGCTGCGTCCGGCATGGTGGCTTCTCTCTCTCGGTGACGGACGGGCTGCTGCAAGCTGCGGGCCAGGCGGCGGCCACCCCATTTGAACGGGAGGTTCAGATGAAGCCGAGGCCAGCAAACGCTCGGATTTTCTCCTTCCCGGCTGCTGCGCGTTAACCGGAATTCTCCACGAGCCTTTAACGCATCGCATGACAATTTCCGATCGTGGCCAACCACAACAGCACGGGTGCTGCTATGAAAAACGATCCGGCGCGCAATTGCCCCGCGCGGGCTCATCCTTCGCGAGTTCGCAATCTCATCCGCCGCTTCCGGCGCGACGAGTCGGGCAGCTATTTCATCATCGCCGGACTTGTCACGCCGGCATTGGTTGGCATCGTCGGGCTGGGAACGGAATACGGGCTCTGGATGTACACGCATCAGAACGCGCAGAGCGCGGCCGACGCGGCCGCTTTCAGCGCGGCGCAATCCTATTCCATCAATGGTGCCGGCAGCGGCAACGGCAGCCTGAGCGCGGGCTCTAATGTCATCTCCGAAGCGGATGCAGTTGCAGCGTCCTTCGGTTTCGTGGATGGACAGAACAATACGACTGTCACTGTGAACCGGCCGCCCACTTCGGGATCGTTGAGAACGGCGCCGAATGGCGTCGAGGTCATCATAACGCAAAGCCAGTCACGGATTTTTTCAGCGCTCTGGAACCACAGCAACGTGACGATCCGCGCGCGCTCGGTCGCGCTG
>JAICVV010000191.1 GCA_025935155.1 Alphaproteobacteria bacterium | reverse complement strand
GACCGGCCGTCTCGCCGATCAGGTGGTTGCGCACCGCAAGGCTGCGGCTTAGGGGCACTGCTCTTTCCTTGCGGTAAAGCAGGGATATTGGAGAAAGGGAGAGGGGTATGACCGACATTTTGGCTGGCGGCGGCCTGCTGCACACGCGTCTGCGCGCCTCGTCCCGCCAACTGTTCTGGCTTGGATTGGGCATGACGCTGGTTGGCATTATCGCCATCGTATTCCCGATCGTATCGACGCTTGCCACCGCGCTGTTCGTAGGCTGGATGTTTCTGCTGGCAGGAATTTTTCTGCTCGTAGGCAGCTTCACCATTCACGGGACAGGACCGTTTTTCGGTGCATTGCTAATCGCATTGTTGATGATTGTAGCTGGCGTATTCCTGTTGTTTCATCCGGTGGCTGGCGCCATCGCGCTCACCATTGTCGTCGGCGCCATATTCCTGGTTCAGGGAGCATTCGAGCTGGCGCTGGCGTTTGAAATGCGGCCCCATAGCGGCTGGACCTGGATGCTGCTGTCGGGCATTGGGAGCGTTATACTGGCCTTGGTCATCGCCATTGGCCTGCCTGGAATATCGCTGATCGCGCTTGGGATTCTGCTCGGTATCAATTTCCTGAGCACAGGTCTGGGGTACATTTTCGCGTCGCGGTCCAAGCCGGCCTAAAATCGATTTTGTGCATTACAAAGGCAAATGCCTTGGATTTCGCTGGCCGACGGTTACTCGAAGCTTAGTACTTCCAGTCCTTTGCGGCGCGGACGAGGAAGTCGCGGAACGCGGCAACCCGCTTCGATTGCCGCAACGCATCGCAGTAGACGAGATGCACATCGTAGGTGGGCCCTTCGGTATCAGGCAGGATGCGAACCAGATGCGGTCGTTCGCTCGTGAGGTAGTCGGGAAGGGCGGCAATGCCGATGCCCGTCTCAACGGCGTGCAGAATGCCCGTGATGTTGTTGATGCGGAGGGCCCGGCCGCAGCCATTCGATGCCCGGCGGGCTGTATCCAGCAGCCAGTTCACATCGCGCACTTCCGGCGCAACCGTTTCGCCGTACCCGATGACCGTGTGCTTGGCCAAATCTTCCACCGTTTGCGGAACGCCGTGCCGCGCGAAGTAGTCGCGATGGCCGCACAGATGGTAGTGAACCGTGAATAGCTTGCGCTGGATCAAATCCGCCTGAACCGGCGCACGCATGCGGATGGCGAGATCGGCTTCCCGCTGCGCCAGGTCGAGTTCCCTGTCCTCGAACACGAGATGCACCTGCAACTCCGGATAGTCGCCGACAAATTCGCTGATGCGCGGTAAAAGCCAATAGGTGCCGAGGCCATGGCTGGAGGTGATTTTTAATGAGCCGCGGGGTGCTGCCTGCGCGTTCTTCAGAGCTTCTTCTGCCTGGCCAAGCCGCGTAAGCACATCGCTGACGGCGCCGTACAGCAATTCGCCCTCGTCCGTCAGGGTAAGTCCGCGGGCGTGACGCTGAAATAGGGGCGTGTTGATTTCTTCTTCCAGCGCGCTGATCTGGCGGCTGACGGCGGATTGGCTCAGGCCCAGCATCTGCCCCGCATGCGTGAAGCTGCCGGCCGAAGCCACGGCGTGAAAGATGCGAAGCTTGTCCCAATCCATGCGTTGCTCCTCGCTAGTGGCCCCCCGCCAAAAACCGCTCCGCTTCCAGTGCGGCCATACAACCCATTCCGGCGGCTGTTACTGCCTGCCGGAAGACCTTGTCCTTTACGTCGCCTGCTGCAAACACGCCCGGAACGTTGGTTCGCGTAGAATCTGGCGCTGTCTGTATATAACCATCGCCATCCAGATGGAGCTGGCCGTAGAAGAGTTCTGTAGCCGGAACGTGTCCTATGGCGACGAACAGTCCGTCAAAAGGAAGGCTCTGCACCTCGCCTGAGTCGAAGTTGCGGATGCGAAGGCCGGAGACCGAACGCGGGTTGTCGTTACCCAGAACTTCGTCCACGACCGAATCATAAATGATTTCAATTTTCGGATTGGCGGCAAGTCGCATCTGGTTCGTTTTGTCCGCGCGCAATATCGCGCGGCGATGGATAAGTGTGACGTGGTCAGCAAAGTTGGTGAGGAACAAGGCTTCTTCGGCCGCCGTATTTCCGCCACCCACCACGGCCACCCGCTTGCCGCGAAAGAAAAATCCATCGCAGGTAGCGCAGGCTGATACACCGAAGCCCTTGAAAGTCTCTTCGGACGGCAGACCCAGCCAGCGTGCCTGGGCGCCGGTGGCAACGATCAAGGCATCGGCCGAATAGCGGTCGCCGGAATCGCCGACCAATGCGAAGGGGCGTCGCGCAAGATCGACCGCCGAGATGGTGTCATGCACGATCGTCGTGCCAACATGCGCGGCTTGCGCCTGCATCTGCTCCATCAGCCACGGTCCCTGGATAGCCTCGGCGAAGCCTGGATAGTTTTCGACCTCGGTAGTGATGGTGAGTTGGCCGCCCGGCTGCAGTCCGGCGATCATCACCGGCTTCAGCATGGCTCGGGCGGCATAGATCGCGGCAGTGGCGCCCGCAGCCCCGCTCCCGAGGACAACCACTTTTGCATGTGTATCGGCCATGGCGCTCCCGAAAAGGAGCGCGCGACTCGCGCCTTACCGCCCCTGCCCCTGCATATCGGAAGGGGGCGCCCCAAGGTCAAGCAGGGCCCTTATCCGCTCCACAGCGCGTCCGGTCTCGTCCAGAGGAGGGTAAGACCATTGCGCAAGTTGGCCGTTGAAACGCCGGATTATTCCACGCCGGGCAAGAGACTCTTGGAAGAGTTTGGCTTTATGGCGACCGCCGGACAGGCGAAAGACATGGATCGGCTTACCTGTAGTAGCCGCCTCGCAGATCATATTCACCGAATCGGCCGTGACCACGAAGGCATCTGCCCAAGCCAGCATGCCGAGATACGGATTGTCGCCGCTTCCGTCCCAGCAATAAGCATCTGTGCTGGCGAGGCGCGCCCGGATCACTGCTGCTTCCTTGGCGCCCGTTCGGCGGGAGGTGCTGACCATCGAACCGTGATCGCGCGAAATTTGCTCCAGCATTCCACCGAGACGCTCGGCAGCCGCGGTGTCCAGCGAACCATGCGTGCTGCTCACGCCGCCGATCAGAACGGCAACACGGGGAGCACGCAACGGCTCAAAAATCGCCGCGAACTTCTGCCGTGCTTCTGCGAGTCTTGCCGGCGTGACGCGATTTGGACTGCCAAGGATTGGGAAAACATTGGATCCGGAAAGATCGTCATGCTCGGCCGGGATGACGAGGTCGAATTTGCTGGGCGCAATCCGTGGATCCTGACACTGTACAGTGAGGGTGCGGCCGCGGCTTGCGCGTTTTACTGCACGCGAAAAGGGAATGCTTTGCCGCCCGCAGCCGATGAGAAGCCGCGGCCAAGGCGGCGAAAACTTGTCGCTTGTCTCTGCTGTTTGCACGAACGGCGAACCGACCGAGCGAGGCGCGAGCCATCGCCATGGCCTTTTCAGCTGGACTCGGAATACCCGTACCGGAAGAGGCAGGCGTTCCGCCAATCCCAGGCACTGATTTTCCATTCCGGCTGCGCCCTGCGTAAGAACCCAGGTTTCTTCCACGAGTTTTCCGCTCATACGAGTGGACAGCTCGTGACGCACTCAAGAATGCGCAACGGCGCCTTGGACGAATCGGCCATCGCGCTCACTGGAAGATAAAAGGTTTGTTCGAACAGATGCTGGCCGCCCATCGCGGCGTGGCTCACCCGATCGGTGTACACAATCCAGGTGGAACCTGCTGGAAAGCTGAATCTGTTTTGCTCCGCATTGCGTTGATATGCTTCATCAGCCTTCATCGTGTCGTGCATATTCAGCATCAGATGGTCGTACGCCGTGCGGCGCGATTTGGTCGCCCCGATTGCGCTGAGAAGAAAAGCGCCCGCACCAAAATAGTGCGGCACGCGGCCAGCGAACGCGCGTACCACTTCCTCAAATGGCTCGCCAAGACGCCAATCGCGGCCTTGGCCATCTGGATTCACATTGGTGAAGACGCGCAGGATGCGCTTGCCCGCTGTGGGTGTCGACGGAAAGGCATCCACGTGCAACCGCGTGTCGTCTTTCTTTGAGCTCAGGCGGCGGCAAGCGATTTCTGAGGGACGAAAGCTGGTGCGGCCGGTCTCCAGCGCATTCGCGTAATTTGGCAGAAGCATCTGCACTAGCGCCCGGGCGCTTTCATAGTACCGCCCAATCATGAGCTTCATGATCGACAGGTCTTCAGGTGACCCCACCGCGTGCTTCAACACGCCGGTGTTCGGATCGAAGCTGACATTCTTGGCTTTTGCATCCGCTACTTCCGGCGATAGGAAGCGCCGCTCCTTTTCGGCAAGCTCGAACCCCAAACGAGGAAAATACAGGACTTTCCCGTCTTCCAGCGCCGTTACTGCATCCGCTGGCATGTTGGTGTGCGCCGGACCACGCCAATCCCCAACGTCCAGCGTTTCCAGCACTTCGGAGATGTCCCGTTCGCGCTTTGTCATCCTCGCGACCATGTGAAAGGAAGGCCAGCTCTGTTTTCGGCAATCCCAACTGAATCGCCGTCGTATCTGTTTTATAGCGATGAAACTTTATTGCTCAAACGGTCCGGTGGGAGTTTAATGCGGCGGTCACGTGAACCCCAGTCCCCGCCATGGAACAGCATAAACTCGATACCATAGATCTTCGCATCCTCTCCGAATTGCAGGCGAACGGCCGCATCACCAATGTCGAGTTGTCGCGAAGAGCGAAGATTACCGCGCCGCCGTGTCTCCGCCGCATGCGTGCGCTGGAAAAAGCCGGCTACAT
>JAICVV010000168.1 GCA_025935155.1 Alphaproteobacteria bacterium | reverse complement strand
GTTTTCGGCGCATCACCCGAACGGGTGAGGCCGCAAGGTTTTTTCACATCGGGAATTCTGAAAAAGAAAAGAGCGCCGCAAGGGGCGGCGCCCTTTCCCTACGCACACCGGGGGAACTAGACCGCGGTGTTCCTTGCCGGCCTGTTTTTAGCCGGCGTGTTTTTTGTGCAGAGCCGGAAGCAGTTTCGAGAACGGCGGCCGCGCCGACTTGCGCCCAATTTGGTGGCTTACCTTCTTGATACGCGATCAAAGCATTGGATCAGAGCAAAACATCAAGTGAGCGCACACTAATTTGCTACTCCTGCACCAGGTTCTGAACTTCCTGCCGGACTCGGATGAGTTGTTACAGTTGCACGGGTGTCATCGAGTATTTTCTGACCTTGTGCTCTGGTCGAGGGAAGCATCGGAATGTGATTGATGCATTTTTCTCCGAGGTCGCAGAGCGAATGCACAAAATTCTGGATGTGGTCGCAGTCGGACCGATCTTGTTTTGAACAATCTGCGAATGCGATCGAGCCTGTTACAACAGTAACAAACGAAGCCAGAGCTAGCGTGCGAGTCATGTAGATCTCCCTCAAGCAAAGCCGCCAATGAATGCAACGGCCCAAATTCTTTCTCAGAGCTGAGTCGAGCATGCATCACTCAAACGGGTGAAAGATGTGAAAAAGAGGGGGCGCCGCCGCGGGCACATCCATAATCCCGGAAGTTCACGGATCGAGTTCGCGTCATGATGGCATCGCTATTGCGACGCCGCGGAGTTTTCGGAAGCGTTCAGCTGCAAAGCGAAAGGGGCGGCTCTCACCGCCCCTTGTTTTCAATGACCTACAATCCCGACGCCCATTTTCTTCGACGCTAATTCGCAGTGACGACGCCGGCCTCTCCTGTAGGAAGAATTGTGCAGACGGTACCGAGCGGTTGCGCGGCTGCCGCAGGATAATACCAAACGGCGCCCGAGGGAGCGCGGCATACGTTGCTGACCAGAACGCCACCAAAGTACCAAGCAGCATCGGCGGCGGGGGAATACCCGGCCGCGGCCACCGCAGCAAACGGCAATATCAACTTTATGCGGCCAAGTAAGGCGCGCCGTTTTTCGTTCTGTTTCTCAATATTGCAAGCGGGACTATCCACGACCTGTCTCCTTACGGGTTGCGCTGTAATCCTCGGTTCGACGGGTATTCTGTGCATCACCCGAACGGATGAAATTTCGGCATTTTTGCTGGTAGCCTGAAATCCCGCCCGCATTGCTTTCGAAATTCGCCGATAGTCGCGGCATCGGATCGCTCAGCACCCTGCGCACCAGATCGGCCTGGCTGCGGCAGCCCATTTTGGCGAACAGCGCCTTTAACTGCGTCTGCACCGTGTTGCGGCTGAGGCCCATTGCGCCGGCGTAGTGCGAAGGCTGCCACCCGCCCACAATGGCGAACAGCACACGCGTTTCGGCCGGCGTGAGGCCATACACGGCGCGGACGAGATCCATCGGCGGTTCGGATCGCGGCGCGGGGCCGCCGGCGAACACAGCGGCGAGCGCTTCCGCCTTGCTCGCTTCCGGTGCCGCAACCGGCAGCGGCATCGCCAGCAGCGACAATGGCAGGCAGCCAGGCGCATGCAGCACCAGCGTTTCGCGCGCGTCTGCCGCCGCCGGACACGTTGCGCGGCGGATCGCCTCCCGCAATTGCGCGTGGAGTTTCGGGTCGGACAGCACCAGCCGCCCGTGGCAGGCGGCGATGCCGCGGTTCGCACGCGCAAGGCGCTCGGCCGCGGCGTTCGTCAGGCGCAACTCGCCGTCGCCGGTCACAATGAACAGCGCGACCGACAGCGCGGACAGCATTTCAAAGGCGAGATTGCGGCTGCGCTCGCTGGTTTCGGCGTCCCATACCAGCCGTAGCCGGCCCATTTGCCCGAGCGGCAGCCCGGCCGCCATCCGCCTGGCATGCGCTTCCAACCGGTTGCCGAGCCGCGCTGGCGCTGGCTGGGCGAAGTCAATCTGCATCGCGTTTCTCCCCACAATCGGGGCCGATGCTTGGCGGTGGCGGCCGCGCCCGTCCGTGACGGCCATCACACCGCGCAAAATTCCCGCCGCAGCCAGTGAAGGGATTTCACCAGTTCATCAAGCGATCGTTGCGGCCTTCCGGCCCGTCTGGCAGCATCGGGCGGTTCGTAGAAGGCGGACGGCGGGGAGGGGGCCGTGGAAGAGCGTGCGCGCTACCGCGCCTTTATCAGCTACAGCCATGTCGATGCCGCCTTCGGCCGCAAGCTGCACCGGCGGCTGGAAACCTATCGCCTGCCAAAGCGGCTGGTGGGCCGGAAGACGCCGCGCGGAACGGTGCCGCCGAAACTCGCGCCGATTTTCCGCGATCTGGATGAACTTGCGGCATCCTCCGATCTCACTGCCGAAGTGCGCGAGGCGCTGAAGCAGTCCGAAACCCTGATCGTGGTGTGCTCGCCTGCTGCCGCCCAATCGAAATGGGTGGCGCGCGAGGTGGAGGTGTTTCGCGAGCTGCATCCGGAGCGGCCGGTGCTGGCGGCGATTGCGGATGGCGCGCCCCCTGCGTGCTTCCCGCCGGGGCTTGTGCGCATTGCCGCCGATGGCGCGCCGGTCGAACCGCTGGCCGCCGATTTCCGCCGCGGGCACGATGGCGAGCGCCTAGGCCTCTTGAAGCTGGCGGCCGGCATCACCGGCCTCGGGCTTGACGAGCTGGTGCAGCGCGATGCGCAGCGGCAAACGCAACGCGTGATGGCCGTCACGGCGGCGGCGCTCGTCGCGGTCGTAATCATGGGCGCGCTGACGCTGTTCGCGTTCAACGCGCGGGAAGAAGCCGTGCGCCAGCGCGGCGAAGCGGAAGGACTGGTCGAATACATGCTGACTGATCTGCGCGACAGGCTGAAAGGCGTGGGCCGCCTCGACGTGATGACGGCGGTGAACGAACGCGCGCTGAAATACTACAGCGATCAGGATATCGCGCGTCTGCCGGTGGATTCGCTCGAGCGCCGTGCCCGCATTCTCCACGCTATGGGCGAAGACGACGAAGCGCGCGGCAACCACGACGCCGCGCTGGCGAAGTTCCACGAGGCGGCGCGCACCACATCGGCCTTGCTGGAGCAGGCGCCCAACGATCCCGAGCGCATCTTCGATCAGGCACAGAGCGAATACTGGCTGGGCTATGTGGATTATGAACGCCGTCGGACAGCGGAGGCCAAAAAGTACTGGTTCGCGTATAAATACTTAGTCGACAAAACAATCGAGCTGGAGCCTCAGAATCCAAAATACCTCCGCGAGGGCGGATACGCAGACGGAAACCTCTGCACGATAATGTTACGGCCGCCGGTGCATGCACAAATGGCAGTGAGGCTATGCAGTTCTGGTCTCACAGAGATGGACCGCGCAGCGACGTTTTTACCTAGAGAAAGCGGAATCACGGACGATCTTATCAACCGGTATGCGTGGTTGGCGGATGCCTATTTCGCTGCAGGCGATCTGAAGCGCGCTCGTATGGAGCGAGTAACAGAAGGTCGGATTCTCGATGGTGAAATGGCAGCAGATCCTAAAAGCAAATTCCACAAGGCGGATTGGGTCGCGCTACAGATCGCGCTGGCTCAGTTAGATAAAGCTAAGCGACCCATTGAGGCGCGAGGGCGACTTATCAAGGCCGAACATCTCCTCGATGAAATGATTGCCGCAGATCGAACGAACCAATCATGGCGATCGCAGCGGCTTTGGATTCAGGAGTACCTAGCTCAATCGCATTAACTCACAAGGAGGCGCGTCATGCTAATCTCAAGAAAGCTGAAATCCTTTTCTCCCGGAGCAAACAACGAACTCCGAAGCATACTGCCGCCGGCCAATTCCGATCCGGCACAAATTCTCTATATCAGCGTCATTCCGCAGATCGTAGGAGATTATCTGTCGCCTGATTATCAGTACGGCGACGAAAGCGGCACGTATTCTATTCCAGAGGGTGGCCTGGACGGTTTTCTCGACGACATACGGAACGACGAGGTTGCCGCAAATAACTCACGAACCGCACCCATCCCACAAGATACCGTAGCAATATTGGAGTATCCCGCGTATGTTATTTTCTCAGTAGATTTGAACGGCGATGTGAGCTTCAATTACGGTGATAAGATAAAGACTGACGATTCCTACACGAGTGACTATTTCAACCTTATCCTCGCACCCGATGACTCAGAAAACTCGTCGGCGCCATATCACATCGCATATTTTAGGGCTAAGTCTGCGTCCGACAGCTGGTTGCACAGAACATCCGACGCGCAAAAAGACGGCTTCAACCTGTATCTCGATTTTCGTACATCAAATGGGGGGACAGGCACCGGGTTCATCGATCCAGATGTGAGGAATACGGGTCATACAATTGTGCCGGTATCGTGAATGAGCCGCGCATAACCTTCTTGGGCGCGCGCAGGCCGGAAGTGAACAAACATCAAGTCCCACGACTCCTCCCCATTATCGCGCTGGCACGATCCGGGGCGGTGGAGCGGGCGTGGCAGATGTTTCGCGATGCCGGGCTTGAGAAAGCGGGCGACGATCCCGCCGTGCTCAGCGTCAAAGGCCGGTTGCTGAAGGATCAGGCCATTGCCGCGAAAGGCGACGAGCGCCGCCGCCTCTACGGGGTTTCGGCAGCAGCGTATGCGCGAGCCGCAAAGCTCAGCGGGCAAACCTATCCGCTTATCAATGCCGCGACGTTATCGTTGCTGGCTGGCCGCCGCGCTGCCGCCCGCACGCTCGCGCGCCAGCTTCTGCACAGCCCGAAGCGCGAGGAAGCGGAGACGCCCTATTGGCGCGCCGCTACCTTGGCCGAAGCGCATCTGCTGCTCAGCGATGTCGAAAAGGCAAAGGCGGCATTGAACGAAGCCATGTCGCTCGCCCCGCGCGCCTATGAAGATCACGCGTCCACCTTGCGCCAGTTCGGCCTCATCCTGCAGGAACTGCGGCTGGACGATCATTGGCTCGCTGCCTTCCGGCCGCCGCGCACCGCCCATTTCGCCGGCCATATCTGGATGTCCGGCGACGATTCTGAGATCGCGCGAAACATCCGTGCCGTCATTGAGCGCGAGCGCATTGGCTTCGCCTATGGCGCGCTCGCGGCCGGCGCCGACATCCTAATCGCCGAAGCCCTGCTCGAAGCCGATGCCGACCTTCACCTTGTGCTGCCATCGCCGGTAGCCGAGTTTCGTAAAGTGTCGGTCGTGCCGTCCGGCGCACCGTGGGCGCGCCGTTTCGATGCGATCCTGAAGCACGCGAGCAGCGTGCAGATTGTCGGGACAGAGGCCGATCCGCGCTCGCCGCTTGCGATCCAGCTTGCCTCCGAAGTGGCAATG